>JBEEGY010000254.1:0-5721 GCA_041167145.1 Verrucomicrobiota bacterium | reverse complement strand
TTTGCGGCTGATGGCGCAAATCTGGTAAGCACTTGCCAGTTCATTAGGTAGCACTCAGCCAGAGCGTTCTCTTTGGCGTGCAAAGACGCTCCGAACACCGTCGCCCAGAGTAATGCAAGGGCTGTTAGTGCAAGTCTCATAAGACCAAAACGCGATTATCCGTGACCTCAAATCAATCCGCGCTTCCGAAAGTCGCCGATGTTTCCGCCGCTAGAGCGTTCGATCATGTCGATGGTGAACTTGAGCAGGCAAACTTCCCAGGCGTCGTCGACGCCTTGAATGACGGCGCTGAGCGGTTCGTTTGCGCTTTCAACGCGGGACCTCGTGCGATTGATGACCGAACCGAGTGAATCCCGCAGCGTTTCCTCGGTCACGTCGGTCTTGCGAAATTGAAAGCCGTAACGCAGGACGGCTGTGTTGCGCAGATTTTCGCGCAGTTGATCGGCATAGCGCTGCGCTTTCTCGCCGAAGCCTTCGAGCAGAAGCCGAGTGTAATGATCGGGCGTCAGAATTTGCGGGCGTTCGGCGTGGATCTTTCCGTTGCGCACCCGGACGTGATCGACGTGGTCCATCAACTCGGAGATGAGATAGAAATTAAAGCTGGTGCTGCCAAAGGTGGCGATCTGTTGTTCGGGGGCGAGAATCACCTGCGTGTTCTCGATCGCGTAATCGAAGTCGTCTTTCTTCATTCTATTGCGCTGACAGTCTAAAGCACGGTGAGCGTGTTTCAATCGGTAGGGCGAGACTCTGTCGAGCCGATGAACTCAATCACGACTCCGCGGAGCGTCGCCCTACCAGCATTAATTCGGCGGGCCCTTCGGCTTCGCTCAGGGCAGGCGCCGATCGCCGCTACAACCCCCCGAATATTTCAATTCAGGCGTCTGTAGGGGACGCTGTTAGCGTCCATGGGAAGCTGGCAGCTTCCCCTACAGTGCGGTGGAAGATTGACATCGCAGCGTAAATAGCGGACGCGAATCTTCTGTAGCGGCGGTCTATCGCGTCCGAATCAAGGAAGGGCGATTTCCAAATCGCCCCGGCGGTTAGAAACCGCCGCTCCTTGTTAATTTCGGCGCTCACAGAGCGTCGTTACAGTTAGACAGGCTCGCAGACCGCTTCCTCGATTGCTTGCCGCACGCGACTTGAGCGCCAGCGCGTGATCGCTTCCCACGTGAAGATACCGAGCGCGATCCAGATTAAACCAAAGGTGATGAGATGACCGCGCGTGAATGGTTCGTGATAAAGAAAAACGCCGAGAAAGAACGAACCGGTGGGCGCGAGATATTGGAGGAACCCGACGGTGGTAAGGCGAAGATAACGCGCCGCGTATCCGAACCAAAACAGCGGGACGGCCGTGACAATGCCGGTGCTGATCAACAAGATCGACAGCCACCAACCGCCGCGATCGAAAACAAGCGTGCCGTTCGTCTTTAAGATGAACAAATAGGCGGCCGCAGCCGGGACGAGCAAAAGCGTCTCGAGAAAAAGTCCGGGAATGGCGGCGGTGCCGGATTTTTTGCGGAGCAATCCGTAGAGACCGAACGTGGTGCAGAGCGTGACGGCGATCCAGGGAAAGCGACCGTAACCGAAGGTGAGATAGAGAACACCGCTGGTGGCGAGCAAAACCGAGATGATCTGCCAACGCGTCAGGCGTTCGCGCAAAAAAATGGCGCCGAAAAGGACGTTGACGAGCGGCGTCATGAAATAACCGAGGCTTGTTTCAATCACGCGTCCGATGTTGACCGCGTAGATGAAGAAAAACCAATTGATCGCGATGGACAGCCCGCTGCTCAAACAATAGAGCGTGGCGCGTCGCGAGCTCACGACCGCCCTTACTTCGGGCCAACGGTGTTGCCACGAGAGTAGTCCGACCAAAAACAAACTCGTCCAGACGAAACGGTGCGCGAGAATCTCCGACGCTGGCACCTTTATAAGCAGCTTCCAGTAAACGGGGATCAAACCCCACGTGCCGAACGCGGCAATGCCGGCGATAAGCGCGGAGGTCTCATGCGATTTGCCGGATTCTTTGCGCAAGATCGACATGTTGGATAAAAGGCAGAAAAGCGAATTAGGAAAGCAGGAAACGAGGAAAAGGAAAACGGACAAGCTCAATCAACGATGAAGGAATATTCCTGCTTTATGTTTTATCGCTGCTAACGGTCCTGTAGGGGACGCTGTTAGCGTCCCAGGGAAGCTGACAGCTTCCCCTACAGAATCATTGTTGGACGCCTTCGATCGCCGCGGCGCGCGCCGCTGCAACAGCGATGTGCGATTGGCTTGTTACGTATGTCATCCCGAGTCCGCCTGAGGCGGATGAGGGACCTCGCACCAGCTCATTGCGTTACGCAGATTGCGCAGCGTGATCGGTCACCCTATGGGAGGTCCCTCGCTCCGCTCGGGATGACGCATCAGGTGGGGGCGATTGACCTCAATCGCCCGCAGGTCGGTTCGGCGAGCCGCCCTACCTTTTCCTTTTTTCTCTGTTAGGTAAGATTGAGAATGCGAAAGTTTTTCGCTGAGCTGAAGCGCCGCAAAGTTTATCGCGTGGCCGTCGCCTACGCAGTCGGAGCATGGCTGGTCGCGCAAATCGTCACGCAGATTTTCCCGGTGTTCGAAGTTTCGCAATGGGCGCTGCGATTAATGATCGTTCTTTTGGTCGCCGGTTTTCCGGTCGCGTTGGCACTGTCGTGGGCCTTCGACATCACCCCGGAAGGAATCAAGCGCACGGAGGATGTCGATCTTGCGGAGGCGCGCGTGCATCGCGCAGAACCGATTCCGGAAAAGAGCATCGCGGTGTTGCCGTTCGAAAATTTGAGCGACGATCAACAGAACACATACTTTGCCGACGGAATCCAGGACGACATTCTCTCGAGCCTGGCCAAAGTCGCGGATCTTAAGGTGATCAGCCGCACTTCGGTGCGGCAATATCGCGGGAGCGATCGCAATTTGCGTGAAATCGGCGCGGCATTGGGCGTCGCGCATATTTTGGAAGGCACGGTGCGGCGCGCGGGAAATCGCGTTCGCGTTGTCGCGCAGCTGATCAATGCGCGCACCGACGCGCACATTTGGACCGATACGTTCGACCGTGAAGTGACCGATCTTTTCACGCTGCAAACTGAACTGGCGGAGCAAATCGCAACGGCGTTAAGCGCGAACATTTCGCCGCGCGAGAAAGCGAGCATTCAAGTTCATCCAACCAAAGACATGGCGGCGTACGAACTTTTTCTGCGCGCGCGAGATTTGTTTCGCTGGAGTGGAGTGGGCGATCCGCTGGAAAATGGAGAAAAAGCGCTGCGTCTTGTCGATCAAGCGGTGGCGCGCGATCCGCAATTCGCGCTGGCCTACAGCTTGGCCTCGCGGTTGAACGCCGAGCTTTACTGGTTTGGTCACGACCGCAGTCGCGCGCGCCTGATGAAAGCGAAGGCGGCGGCGGACATTGCGCTGCGTCTCGCGCCTGATACCGGTGACGCGCACCTTGCCCTGGCGTTTGTTCATTATTTTGGCTATCGCGATTACGGGCGCGCCCGGGCTGAGATTGAAACTGCGCAAAAGGCGACGCCGAACGACGCGGAAGTATGGGACGCAGGCGGTGCGGTCTATCGGCGGGAAGGACGCTGGAATGAAGCCATCGCCAATTTCGAAATGGCGCGTTATCTCGATCCGCGCAATTTTTCCGTGATTTCGAATTTGGCGGAAACGCTTCTGGCCGTGCGCCGGTACTCCGAGGCGCGTCATGCAATGGAGACAGCGCTATTGATCAATGCGGACGCGCATATGTTTGCCATTGCCTGCGCGACAATCGATCTGCGAGAAAAAGGCGATACGGCGAGTTTGCGAACGACGTTACGCGCGATTCCGCCAGGCTTCGATCCGGGTGGTGCGGCGACGACGGTAGCGGTGCGGCTCAGTCTGATGGAGCGCGATTACGACGAAGCCGATCGAGTGCTAGCAGCTTCGTCGCACGCAAGATTTACGGACATCGGTCTGGGTGGAACGGCCGGTATGCTCGACGGTTATACCTTTCCGAAAAGTTGGTACGAAGGTCTGGTGGCGCGAGCTCGTGGCAATGTGGAGGCGAGCAGGCGCTCATTCGAGGCGGCCGGGCGCGTGGTTGAAGCCGATCTCGGGCAATGGCCGGATGATGCGAAGGGAATCATGATGCTCGCATTGATTCATGCGGCCATGGGCCGGAAACAAGAAGCATTGAGCGAAGGGCAACGCGCGGCCGACCTTCTGCCCATTTCAAAAGATGCCTATGACGGGCCGATCCTGGCGACGAATCTCGCAGTGATTTACGCGCAACTGGGCGAACCGGATCATGCGATAGAACAACTCACTCCATTAATGAAATTGCCGAATGGGCCGACGCCCGCCCTTTTGCGGGTGGAGCCGGAATGGGACTCGCTACGTGGCCATGCACGATTTGAAAAATTGGCGGAGGGATGATTTCTGTAGCGGTAGGGCGACGCTCCGCGGAGCCGTCGAATTTATTGATCGGCTCGACAGAGTCTCGCCCTACCGACCTTAGATTCGGCGCTCATAGAGCGCCGCTACAGCTGGGAAGCCAACGGCTTCCCCTACAGCAGGCGATGGAGGCCAAAGGCCTCGGACAGACGCCTACTTCTTTTCGTCGAAAAGAGGCAGAAATTCCGCGTAGCCTTCTTCCCGCATTTTTTCGACGGGAACAAAATGGAGCGCGGCGGAGTTGACCGAGTAGCGCTGATTAGTCGGTGGCGGACCATCATTGAACAAATGGCCAAGGTGCGAATCACTGATGACCGAACGAACTTCGATCCGATCCAATCCGTGCGACGTGTCCTTTTTTAGGACGATGTGCTCCTTCCCAATCGGTTTTGTAAAACTGGGCAGACCGAGGCCGCTGTCGAACTTGTCGGTCGAACTAAAAAGCGGCTCACCGGTAATGAGGTCGACGTAAATGCCGCGCTTTTGGCTGTCGTAGTGTTGATTGTGAAAGGGAGGCTCAGTCCCACCTTCGCGCATCACGTTGTATTGTTCCTTGTTCAATTTCGCGCGCAGAACGCTTTCGCTAGGCATCGATTTCAAATAACTGATTTGCCCGCTCATTTTTTTCTCGGCGTGAGCCTGGATAAGGTAAAAAACACCAGCTCCAACAGCGATGGCGACTACTAATCCGAGCCAAAGACTCAAATGCGCGCCGCGTTTCGACGGATGGTGAATTCTGGTCATCGGTGGATTTCTAAAAGCAGTTCGCCTGGGAGAGACGATTACTTCTTCTTTTCGAAGAGCGGCAGATAATCGCCGTAACCTTCTTCTTTCAACTTTTCAACCGGAACGAAACGCAGTGCGGCCGAGTTGATGCAATAACGTTGGTTGGTGGGAGCGGGACCGTCATCGAATAAGTGCCCGAGATGCGAATCGCCTTTATTTGAACGCACTTCCGTCCGCTCTATTCCAAATGTGCGGTCGGATTTTTCCTTCACGTTCATCTTTTGAATGGGCTGGGTGAAACTGGGCCAGCCCGAGCCGCTGTCGAATTTATCCAGCGAACTAAAGAGCGGCTCGCCGCTGATAACATCGACATAAATCCCAGCGCGATGATTGTCCCAATACTCATTTTGAAAAGGAGGCTCCGTCCCGCACATTTGCGTGACGCGATATTGTTCGGGCGTCAGCTTTTTCTTGAGATCTTCGTCGGACTTCTTCGCATTCGTGTTCGTATTTGTGGCTGGATTGCTCATAGAT
>JBEEGY010000253.1:0-5079 GCA_041167145.1 Verrucomicrobiota bacterium | reverse complement strand
CTTTCTGCGCGAGATCGACATAAAACTTTACTTTTTCAAGCTGTGTCTTGTTCACGATCGCGCCCTGCTCGGTATTTTCGTCCAGCGGATCGCCCAGGCACAACTGTGCCGTTTTTTCGATGAAGCGCTCGACGAAATCCTTGTAAGCCGATCGCTCGACAAACACGCGCGACCCGCACAAGCAGACCTGTCCCTGGTTTGCGAATGATGAACGCACGCTGCCGGCGATTGCGACCTCGAGGTCGGCATCGGCGAAAATGATGTTTGGATTTTTGCCCCCGAGCTCGAGCGACACCTTTTTGAACAACGGCGCGCACGCTTCGGCGACTTTGCGCCCTGTGGCGGTGCCGCCGGTAAACGAGATAGTGTTGATTTCCGGATGCGCAGTAATTGCCGAGCCGACATTCGGCCCCGTGCCGTGGACGACGTTGAGAACTCCATTTGGCAGACCGGCTTCGCGCGCGCTTTCGCAGAGCATGTAAGCCGTCATCGGCGTTAACTCGCTCGGCTTCGCGATGGCGGTGTTTCCGACAGCGATGGCCGGGGCGATTTTCCAACTCAACAAATAGAGCGGCAGATTCCAGGGCGAGATCAGCCCGGCGATGCCGCGCGGGTGACGCAGCGTGTAGTTGAACGCGACGTTGTCGGTGATGTGCGCTTGAGATTCGGTGTGCAGAATCGCCGTAGCGAAGAATCGGAAGTTCGCCACTGCGCGCGGAATATCCAACGAACGCGCGAGCGAAATCGGCTTGCCAGTATCGATTGATTCGGCGCGAGCGAATTTCTCCAAGTCGCGTTCGATCAAGTCGGCGATGTCCAGCAGAAAACGCGAGCGTTCGGCTGCCGGTTTCTTTGACCAATCGCAAAACGCTTTCTCAGCTGCAGCAACCGCAAGATCAACATCGTGCGCGTCGCTGTCCGCGACTTGCGAATACGCTTTACCAGTCGCCGGTTCAATGTTGTCTAGATATTTCCCTCCAACTGGCTCAACAAATTGACCGTCGATGAAGTTTTGAATTTGCACTGATTCCGTACGCACTGCTTTGCATTGTAAACGCCGAACGCCTGGCGCTCAACGAGGACCGCGGAAAACTCAAGGAAATATCGAGAGATTCACTCGTTCGTCTCCCGACTCTCTTGCCGCTACCCTGCGCGGCGCCACCGTCTATGTCGCTCGTCCCGCTCCCTTCATTCCTCGACGTCGCTCGGAATGACAAAGAACGGACCGGCTCGACGTGGATAATGCGTCGAAAATGGCGAACAAGTTGTCTCGGCGCTACGAGTTCGTTAGGCGCGTGCGTTAGCGTGAGAGGGCAGAGCTTGCCTGCACGGCAAAGCGTGCAGCCTCGGCGGGCTTGTTCCATGCCGTATACATCTCGTGCAACCGCCGGGCCGCTGCCACAGTTGTCGGATCGTGTTCGCCCAAGCGCTTTTTCGAGGCGGCGTAGCCAATCAAGAGTAAGGGTTCGGCATCCGCGTAGCGTTTCTGGTCAAGCAGGCACTCGCCGAGCGCCGCGGAAACGTTCTCGGGCAAAGCAGAGCCTTCGAGATGATTTTCTTTTGCCAACTCCAGACTTTCGCGCAACAGCGGCTCGGCCTCGACCGCTTTTCCATCACGCGTCATCGCCAGGGCAAGCGTCACTGTTCCGCCCACGTAGTCCTGCTCTCCTCTCGGGACCAGTGAAGAACGGGCGATAGCCTGCGACGCGCCCAATTCCTCTTCCGCTTTCGGGTAATCTCCGCGCTGGAAATGCAGCCAGCCAAGGCAGCCTAGGTCTAAGGCGTAAGCGATGCTTTGTTCCCCCACCGTGCTGCGATAGAGCTTCTGCGCCTCGAGCAAAATACCTTCCGGCTCCTCGAGCTTTCCCTGCAGAATCAGATCATAGGCGAGGGCCGTTAAGACCGAGGCAAACAAAGGAGTCTGCGCATGGAGTCGCCGGAAGATGGCGATGGCTTGGCGGTATGGCATCTCCGCGCCGGCATAATCTCGCTGTGTGATGAACAGACTCGCCGTCTCCACCAGTCCCTCCGCGTAAGCCGCGCTGTGTTCACCTTCGGTTTTGCGAATGAGCGAAAGAGATTCCGCCGCCATCAATTTGGCTTCATCGATACGGTTCATCTGGCTTAAGGCTTTTCCCTCGTTCTTCAGAATCATCGGAAGTTGACGCTGCTCAGCAGGCGGTTGCCACCGCTCCACAATGAGAGCCTGACGTAGCAGCGGTTCCGCTTCGTTGTAGCGTCGTTGCAACGCGATCAGCGCCGACCCGAGAGCCGCCTTAACGCGGGCGGTTACGAGGTTTTCTTCCCCATAGACCCGACGGTCGATCTCCAGTGCTGTACGCAGATGGCTAAGGGCCGGTTGTGCTTCTCGAAGTCCGGCATAAGCCTGGCCGACGGTTAAATGCGCCTGCGCCAGAAGCACCGGCTCCCCAGCCAGTTCATGATCGAGATTGGCGCTGGCTTGGTCGAGGACCTGAACGACCTTGAGGTCTCGGCCAGGGCCGGTATCGGGGTTGGCGCTTCCCAACAGAGTTTGCAGGAAATCATCGAGGCGTTCGGCCTTGCGTTGCGCGACTCGTGCGTGGTCGCGCTCCTGCCGGGCGATGCGCGTCTGCCAGGAGGTCGTAATCAACCCCCCCAGTAGAGCCAGCAGGACGAGCGCGGCGGCAGCGACTCCGGCTTTGTTTCGCCTAACGAATTTGCTCGCGCGGTAAGTCACGGTATCCTTGCGCGCGATGATCGGCAGTCCTTCCGAATAACGCCGAATATCCTCGGAGAATTGCCCGACCGAGGCATAACGACGTTCCGGTTCTCGCCGCAAGGCTTTGGCGACGATGTTATCGAGATCATCCCCGAGCTTCTTCACTTCAGCTTGGCCATCTTTCCGTAGATTCGGTTTCTCTCCCGCGAGCAATTCGCAAAGAACAATGCCGAGGCTGAAGGTGTCGCTCGCCGTGGTCATGCGGTCACCGCGCTGCTGCTCCGGACTTGCGTAGCCCGGCGTCATCACCCCCGCAGTCCGAATCGTTTGGTTATCGGTTTCCGCCGTCACCGGGTCGAGCAGACGCGCGATCCCAAAATCGAGCAGTTTCGGTTCGCCCTCTCGAGTTACTCGGATGTTAGCCGGTTTAAGATCGCGGTGGAGAACCAGATTCTGGTGCGCATAAGAAACGGCCGCGCAAACCTTGCGGAAGAGACCTAGCCGCTCCCGCATGGTCAACCCATGCTGCGCCGAATAGGCCTCGAGCGGAATTCCCTCCACATATTCCATCACGAAATAGGGCAGGCCCTTCTGAGTAACAGCGCCGCCGTAAAGCCTCGCAATGTTAGGATGGTTGAGCGCCGCGAGGATGCGCTCTTCCTGCCGGAAATGCCTGACGAACTCTTTGGTCCCGAAACCTTGCTTGATCAGCTTGATCGCCACCTGACGGCCAAAATGCGTATCGTCAGCCAGATAAACTTCGCCCATGCCGCCTTCGCCAAGCAAAGAAGTAATCCGGTAGTCACCCAGCATTTCGCCGGTACTTAGCTCGCCGATAGTAGCCTCGTCGCGCAATAGCTCCGCTCCAAACTCGGCGGCCGGCGCGGACATTAGTTTAGCGGCGCGCTCCTCCTCTTGCAGAAGCGCTTCTACTTCCCCGCGCAGTTCTAGATCGTCGCCGCAGGCTTGCGCGAGAAAAGTCGTGCGTTGCGCGCCCTCTAGTTCAAAAGCGTGCTCGACCAATTCTGCGAGCCAATCGGAGCGCTCAGGCTGCATCTTTGCGTAACTCGCGGGAGAGCCAGAGCCGGGCAAAATTCCAATCGCGCAAGACCGTCTTCTCCGAGACTTGCAGGACTTCGGAGATTTGTTTCGCCTCCATCCCGCCGAAGAATTTCAGTTCCACCACCTTGCTCTTGCGCGGATATATTTTCGTTAAATCTTCCAGCGCATCATCGAGTGCCAGTAATTCCACGGCGGAATCGCTAACCAAGTCGCCGGCTTCTTCGAGCGATAATTTCTGTTGCTCAGGCCCACCGCGCTTGGCCGCATGATGCGCCCGCGCGTGCTGCATGAGAATTTGCCGCATAAGCCGTGCGGCGATGCCATAGAAATGCGCGCGATCCTTCCAGGTCACCTTCCTGTCATCAACTAACTGGAGATACGCTTCGTGCACGAGCGCTGTAGCCTGAAGGGTGTGATCGCCACGTTCGCGCTGCAGGTAGCGCCGCGCCACCCGTCGCAACTCTTCGTAAACGAGCGGCATTAACTTCGCGGGCGCGTCTTCGTCGTCACCGCTCTGCCAATTCAACAACAGCTCGGTGACATCTTCAGATGATTCCAAATTCGGGGGCATGATCCTTCGTTCCTTCCCCATAGACTGACACAGCGCGTCTTAAACAGAGAGTAAAATCTTAGCTCTGTTGAAAGCGACCGCGAATTAAGGCGCGGCACAGGCATCTTACCTGTCCGCTCTGACGAAACAGCAGGCAGGATGCCCGCTCTCCCACAGCCAGGATGGCTATGCTCCAATTTTCGCCACCTTTCAATAAAGCCCAAAATCTTTTCAACTCCGATGTCCGTTCTGGCGGCTTTTTTTCACATTGTCGAGTGAAAGCAAAACAAAAATGAAGAACTCCAACCACAACACTATCCTCGCCAAGATCGCGGCTCGGGCTGCTCGTCATCTCACCGCCGCGGCGCTCCTGATGGCAGTACTTGTCGTCCTCCCACGGCTGGCCTGCGCGGACGCGGTCGAGACCACGCTGGCCAGCTTTGACGGCACCAATGGCTATTATCCCACGCAAGGCCTGCTCCTCGCCAGCGATGGCAACTTTTACGGCACCACGCCTTCTTACGCCGATAATGGCACGATATTTCGGATCACGCCCACCGGCACACTGACCACGATCTACCGCTTCAGCGGCCTAGCCGACGAGAGCAACCCGCTGGCGGCACTGATCCAAGGCTCCGACGGCAATTTATACGGCACAACCGCCGGGGGTTTAGCCAATGAATACGGCACGGTTTTCAAGCTAACACTCGATGGAACCTTGACCACGCTCTTTGTCTTTACCTTCGACCCGACGACCCAAACCTGG
>JBEEGY010000252.1:0-7855 GCA_041167145.1 Verrucomicrobiota bacterium | reverse complement strand
AGTGATGTCCACGCGCGGCCGCGCCAACATCATTCGGGCCGCGCTCGAGTTGCGCACGAATGGACATGATCCTTTGAAGTCCGCTGAGCTCGATGTCGCGTTGAGCAATTGCCTCTCGTGCAAAGGCTGCACGCCGGAATGTCCGTCGAACGTAAATCTGGCTCTTTTAAAAGCGGAACTGTTGTATGCCCGGCATCGCCGGGATGGTTTGCCATTCCGAGAACGCGTCTTGAGCAATGCCGATCTGCTTGGACGAATCGGATGTACCATGCCGAGACTGGCAAATGCGATTGTCGATCTTGCACCGGTCCGCGCGATCATGGAAAAGACGCTCGGGCTTTCCGCGAAACGATCGCTGCCGCATTATGCGAGCGAGCGGTTCGATAGATGGTTCCGGAAGGGAGCTCGTCGGCTCGACGGAGTCTCGCCCTACCGAAAAAGAGGCCGCGTCATTCTTTGGGACGACACGTTTGTGCGCTACAACGAACCGCACATTGGAATTGCGGCGGTAAAAGTTCTTGAAGCGATGGGGTTCGAAGTCGCGCTCGCGCAAGATCGACAATGCTGCGGCCGGCCGGCGTTCAGTCAGGGAAATCTAGAACAGGCGGCGGAACTCGGAACGCACAATGTCGAACTCTTGTGTTCTCTTTTCCATCAACCGTCAACAATCAACCATCAACCTCCCATCCTTTTCCTCGAGCCATCGTGTTACTCGATGTTTGTGGAAGACTATCGCGAACTGAAAATCGCAAATGCGGAGAAAGTGGCGAAACGCTGCTTCCTGTTCGAAAAATTTGTCGATGAAATCCTCGCGCGCGAACCGAATGCGCTGCATTTTCAAGATCGACGGGAACACGTAGCGATCCACGCGCACTGTCACACGAAGTCTTTGATGCAGACGGGATTCATGGCGCGACTGGTCGAGCGCTTGCCGGGACGCACCGCCACAATGCTAGACACCGGTTGCTGCGGCATGGCCGGGGCGTTCGGCATGCTGGCGGAGAAATACGAGCTGTCGGTGCAGGTTGCGGCGGACTTAATCGGCAAGATCGACCACCAACCCTTAGGGGCAACCGTGGTCGCGTCCGGCACGAGTTGCCGGCATCAACTCAACGATTTATCGAAGGCGCAGCCGAAGCACATGGCTGAAGTGATTGCGGACGCGTTGTAGACGTCGCCCTTTAGGCGACGCGGAGATAGGCGAGTCAAATACGTGAGCGCCGCGCTTCGCAGAGCGACGCGTCCACAGATCAGCTCTGCGCGGAGCGTTCCAGATGCGAGCAGATGTCTGTCACTGCTATGCTCGTCAGCTCGGGTTTTTGCCGGTCGAGATAATTTTCCAGCCCATCCGCCGTAATCACATCGACCGAATAATCTCCCGCGGGTTGACGTACGCGCCGGCTTCCCACGAAAACGAGGACCGGCTTGACCCAGTAAGCCTCGTGCAGGTGTTCCTTTAATTGTGCATGAATGGCGTAGGCCGATCCGCGGGCCTGTCGCAGGGCGGGACTATCGTTAATTTTCCCGCCCAGGAGCAATTCGTTGTCGTTTTGGTAATGGATCGTGTCCGCTCCGTGTCGCGTCTTTGTTTCGATGGCATAGACGCCGGAAAATCCGACGACGACGTAACCAATGTTGAATCCGTTGGCGGGGACATTGTGGAAGACAGCAAAACCTTTGGCCCGAATCCGATCGAGAGCCTCCGCGAAACGTCGTTCGCCCGCTTCTCCGAAGCGAAGGTGGCGTAGCTGCGGGCGGAGACGAAAGGCCTGGAATCCGCCGTAGGCGGTCACGCACAAGCTCAATAACGTCCAAAAACTTGGACCGGGAGTGAGTCCGGCGAATTTCTGGACCCACGCCACGATGCACACGAGCCAAAACGCAACAACAACGACGAAATATGCGATAAATCGTTCGTCGAAGAGCCGGTCGTACTCTTGGCGAAGTGATTGTCCGGCCGATCGCAAAAGCTTATCGGGCAAAACCGAGACGTGTTTCAATTTCCCTTTTTCGAAAGCCACGCATCCTCATGCCGCTAATTTCATGCCAGCGCGGTGGAAGATGTCGACCTTGCGACTTAGGGAAAGAACGAATCATTTTAGGGGAGATTTGCAGGCGACACACCCGCCTCTACAGCTTCGCCCCGCCGCAATTATTTTGGCGGCTCGCCCGGTTTGGCTTGTTCGCCCGGTTTGGGCGGGGCGCCACCGGGCGCCGGGCCACCCGCAAGTTCGGTGTCCTCCGGAACGGCCAGAATATCCGGTTCGGTAAATGAATCGGGATGGCTGGCGAGTTCCTTGCGCAAGGCGGCAATCTGCTCAGCCGTAACGGGACTGGCGTTGTTGCCCCATTCGCTGCGCTCATAAGTGAGTACGTCGGCAATCTTTTGGTCGTTCAGCGTCTTGTCCCACGGCTGCATAACCGCAGTGCCGTATTTCTGCCCTTTGACGGTGACCGGCCCTTGCAAACCTTTGAGCACAATCATGGCGGGCCGGCGCGAACCGCCAGTGGTGAATTCGGAGCCGGCCAGCGGCGGATATCCCTGGGCGGCCGCGCCCAAGCCATTGGGCTGGTGACACACCGCGCAGTTGGCGAGAAAAACTTTTTTGCCGCGATCGTGGGGCGAGAGCTCCGCTTGTTGTTCGCCACCACCGGGCCCAGCGGCGCTTTTTTTCGTCGGTGGCGGACCGGCAAAGGGATCGAGACTGTCCCCGCTAAAAGTTCCCGAATAACGCCCCAGATACGCACCGCCAAAGAAAATGGCAAACCCGTAGAGCACGATTAACCAGATCGAGAGTGGTTCGAGGCCGACACGCGGCTCGCGTTTTTCGCGCTGAATGGCGGCGTGGACCTCCTGCACTTCTTCGTGCTCGCCGTAATCCATTCCTTGACGAACGCGCGGCGCTGGATCTGGAGTTTGCTCGTTCATTTGGGCGGAGGTGCAGGCGATGCAGCGGCCGGAGCGGGTGACGCTGCAGCTGCAGGTGGCGCACCAGATTTCACTTCTTTCAATGGATGCGATTGATCAAGCGACATTAAATAAGCGACGAGAGCTTTCGCCTCGTAAGTGGGAACGATTTCCCAACCTTCCGGAGGCGTGTCGCGATCGGTAAGTTTGAGCGCGTCGGCGGACGGTTCACCACTGATGCGGCGTTTCTCATAAAGGAAGCGATAGGCCGGCATATTCGAATCGAGCGAAATGCTGCGCGGTGAATAAAGATGTTTGTGATGCCAGGCGGCGGAATACGGAAGCGGCTCACCATTGGCTGGCGCAGAATCAAGCGAACCCGCAGCGGCGGCCGCCGATGCAGCGGGACTCGCGCTTTGGCCCGGAGCTGGGCTGGTGGCGGGAGAAGGAGCAGGCGGCGGACTTGCGTTTGGTTTAGCAGCCACAGGTGGTGCCGCCGGCGATGCATTTCCGGCAGGAGAAGATGTCGATTTGGCAGGCGTTGGCGAGGCAGCCGCCGGCGAAGCGCCAGGTTTTGCGGTAACAGATGGTTGCGGTCCCGCGGGAGCTGGAGACGCCGCAGCGGGAGATCCTGCCGGAGCGGCGTTCGCGGCTGGCGATCCGGCCGGGCTGGCGCCGGCCGGTGGCGCGTTCTGATCTTCCGCCGGAGCGCGCTTACCAATGTTCGAAAGATCCGGACCCATGCGCATCTTGCCGAGCTCGGCGGGCTTCGCAAAAATGTAGTCGCGCGGCGCACTTCGACGTTCGCCCCACTTTCGATCGATATCGGAGCCGGCGTAATCGGCGCGGACTTGCTGGCTGTGACAATAAAAGCAGCCGTTCCCAGTGTAGACACGGCGCCCGCGGTCAGCCATTCCGGATTTCGGCATCGGATAAATGTCGGTGCCTTCTTCGTCCATTTGCGGATCGAGATGTCCGATCTGCCAATTCGGAATCACGGTGAGACCGATCCACGAGAACGCGAACGTTCCGAAGAGTCCGAGAAAAAGTGGGAGCAGCCCTTTCATAGGTGCGTTTCTGTGCCTTCCGCTTCGACTGGATTCAAAAACGTCGGCACGCTCGCGGTCCGGCCCAGGCCGAAGAGCATGAGGCCGAAGTGAAAAGCGAAAACAAAATGCGCTATGGTCATAAGTACGCCGGCGAGACTGCGCCCGCGCAGATACGGCAGGACCGATTGCACCGTTTCGACAAACGAGAGCGAGGCATCATTGAGGCTGGTGCCTTCGACAAGGGAGCCGGCGAGCAACATCAAGCTCATCAGACCAATGCCATAGACCGACATCCAGAAATGCAATTTGATGAGTGAGGCGTAACGCCATTCGCGGCCCACCAAGCGTGGCACGATGTAATACATCGAACCGAAGATGACCATCGTATAAAACGCGTAAAGACCGAGATGCGAAAAGGCGATGCTGGCTTGTGTGAAATCGAGATAGCGCGCCACGGAGCGAAACGAAATGAGTACGCCAACCACGCTAAACACAGTGTAGGAAATCGCGCCGAAGACGGTGAAGCGGAGGGTTGGACTGTAACGCATGAGCGGGAAGTAACCCTGCATGGTCATGTGATGATTCAGTCCAACCGTTGCGACCGGGATGATGGTGAGAATGGTTGCGGCAATGCTGGCCGTGACCATCCAGGCCGGAAACGGTCCATCGACTACGCGCTGCATTCCGGTCCAGCTGGAGAAAAGCGCGTAAGTCCAGAAACCGATCGTAGCGAGATGATAACTGTAGACCGGGCGCCCGATCACTTTCGGGATCATGTAATAGGCAGTGCCAAGTCCAATCGCGCCGAACCAGAGAAAGAGAAGATTGTTCGTGTACCACCAATTGACGGCCGTTTGCAGGACGCCTTGAACCGGCACGACGAAGAGCATCAATTGCGCGGCGGCGTAGAGCCACGGGAACCAGAGAAACGCGCCGAGCAGATACCATTGCGTGATATAGATCTGATCGCCGCGCCGGAAGCGGAACATCAACACGGCCCACGACATGATCATTGCGTAAGCGACAAAGAGAATGACCGCCGCGTACGGCGGAAACTCGAGCCATTGATAACCGGTGCTGTCGCCGGCGAGAACCGCACCTACTCCAAGCAGCAGGCCAAGATTCCAAAAGCAGGCGCCGGTGATGAGCAAAAGCGGATGGCGAAGAATGGTGCGGCACAATCGCGCCATCAACCAAATGGCCGTGCCCATTCCGGCCATCGACGCCCACCCATAGATCATGATGTCGGTGTGCGCAGGGCGAACGCGACCCCACGTTAGAAAACTGACGCCGGAAAGCATATCGGGCGCATGCAGCTTAATCGACACGAACATGGCGAGGATCGTGCCGATGAGCAGCCAGACTATCGCCGACGTGTAAAACATCAGCACCGGCACGCGCGTAGAAGCGTCGATCAAGACGCGTTCCATCTGCTCCGGTTCGCTCGGAGGTTCCGTGGAAATGGAAGCCGGGACTTTGATTGGAATCTCAGTGGCGTCCATATGCTGGTGGCAAGATCGACATGTTCATGTGCGAAAAAATCATCTGGGCGTGGCCGTCGGTGTCTCTTTTCCGCGCACCGGCAGCGGCGAACCTGGCGCGGATTGCACGGGCGTTTGTTGCGGAGACTTGGCCGGATTCGGCTGAGCCGCGGCATGCGCTGGTGAAGCAGCGGGCGAAGCCGATGCGCCCGGTTGGGTAGCGGGCGGCGCGGGCGCAGGATTGATGGCTGCAGCCGGTTGATTATGAGCTTCCGAACTCGGTCCGGCCACCGAAGTCGGCTTTGGTGTGCCGGAAGGTGACGGCGAAGTTGTTGCCGCCGGTGAAGGCACGGCTGCTCCTGTCGCCGCGACCGTTGGTTGCTCCGGAGCGGCAATGGGACCGGCCGGCGCCGGCTTTTTCCGCGCGAGTTCCGTGACGGTCAAGTCCATGGCGCGTTCTATCGGAATGCGCGCGACGCCTTTGTTCTTGTCGATCCAAGCGTAAGTGGTGAGCGCCTTGGCATCTTCTTCGCGCGCCGCCTTCAGTTTTTCTTCGCGCGCCTTGGCGCGTTTCTGTTCGTAGGTATCGCCGCGCGGCGATGGTCCGATGACGGCCAGCACGATTATGCCGAAGAGCGCAAAAAGAAGAACGACGCCGAACCACGCGGAGAAGGGCGTGCGCGCTTGCGCGACCTGGCGAATGGATTCGATGTCGGCCATGTCAGTTCTTTAAGTTGATCGACTCGATAAGGCGCGGGTCCCGCACCGGAAAGACCGAGGTTTTGCCGACGATGCGCAAATAAACAAAGGCGAGCGTCGCGCCGATGCTGATGAGGGGCACGAAATCCCAAATGCTCAGGTGCACGCCAGTGCCATGGAACGCCGGCAAAATGATGACGTACATGTCGAGCATTTGCATGCAAAGGATCCAGGCCGCGACCAAACATAGCTGACGGGGATGTCTCTTGATCCCCTGCAAAAGCAAAATGGCGAATGGGCCGAAGAAGCGTCCGATGACAAGGAAAAGGCTCAGCAGCCACCATGACTCGGTATTTCGAACGAGAAAGTATTCCGTCTCCTCCGGCATGTTCGCATACCAGATGAGCATATATTGGCTGAAGCCGATGTAGGCCCAGAAAACAGAGAAGGCGAGCATCCACTTGCCCATGACGTGGTAGTGCTCTGTGGTCACGACGTCTTCCAAGTAACCGGCGTTGCGCAAGGCGGTGATGACGAGGACAAGCAACGACATGGAGCTGCCGGCGGCGCCGGCAAAAATGTAAACGCCCCACATCGTGGAAAACCACTTGTAGTTCAGACTCATGAGCCAGTCGCACGCGCCAAAAGTCAGACAAAGGGCGAAGAGCGGCAAACTGATGAACGACACCTTGCGCATCATCAGGGTAAAGCGGGGATTGCCGTCCTTGTCCTGCCGGACCGACAACCGACGAAGCAATTGCGAAGCGATAATAAAGAAGGCGAAGAAGAAAATCCCGCGCGCGAGAAAGAAATGCCAGTTGAGATATGCGCGCTTCGTATCAAGAGCCTCCTCGTGACCGGGCCGGATATTCATCCATTCATAAAGATGATGTCGGAGCACGAGTATGGTGATGAAAAACAAGGCCATGACCGCGAGAAGCGAGGCGATGTTTTCCAGTTGGCGTCGCACAACGACGCTCCATTCTGCGTCGGTGGCGTGATGCACGATCGTCCAAAAGAAACAGCCGGCGCAGAGCGTGAAGTAGAAGGCGAAAGCGAACAGAAACGAAAAACTAAACTGCGCAGGTTCGACAATCGCGCCGACCACGCCCACAGCGAGACCAACAAGCGCGAACAACCCGCACAACATCGACAATCCCCCGAAACGCGAGGTCTCGACGTATTCGCCCTCCGGCGCGGGCAATGCCTGGGAACGATCGCTCATTTCTTTGGCGCCTCCGCGTTGGCTGGCGGTTTTGCTTCGGCCGGCTTCGTCTCCGGCGGCTTGTCCATCTCGGCGTGGTGTTCCTCCGGCACGTCCGCCGCCGTCGCGTTCTGGCTTCGTTGCAAGGCCCGCAGATACGCGATAATCGCCCAGCGGTCCGCCACCATGATGTTCGGGCCGTAAGCCATCATCGTATTTTTGCCGTTCGTGATGGTGTTGAAAATTTCGCCGTCCGCCATTTTTCGCTTAGCTTCATCCTGCAGCGAGACCACCGTAATAAGGCCGTATTGCTTGGTAATGCCGTTGCCCGCAGCGGTCGCGCCATGACACATCGCGCAAGTGATCGCGAAACGTTCGCGGCCACGATGCATTAGTTCCGGCGTGACCGGGATGGGAATGCCGGTGCCCCAATTAGATCCCATCTTGCCGGTATTGTAGTAATCGGTGCCAACACTAAAGCCTATCGGATGATGCGAGATTGCTTCTCCAGGAG
>JBEEGY010000251.1:0-4742 GCA_041167145.1 Verrucomicrobiota bacterium | reverse complement strand
TCCGCCGATGCGCGCATCGCGGCCTTGGAAACTGAGCTGGAGGCAGCGCGTGACGAGTTTAGTTCGCAGCAAGATCGACAGTCAGCCATCAAGGCCGGACGGGACAAGGCCGCGAAAGATGAGGAGAAAGACGCGGAGAAATTCGCCGAGTTGCGTCTGGCGGTGGCGGCAGAACGTCAGCGCCTCGAAAACCTTCTCGCGCAACGCAACCCCATGGCGGCGCGTGAAGCAGAGTTGAACGAACTGATTGGCGCACGTAACGCGGACATCGCTACTTTCGAAAAGCGTTTGTCTGCGCAAGCGGTCGAATCCAGCGCCGCGGCTCAGGCAATCAAAGAGCAAACAGCCTCGTCCGGTGACTCGGAAAGAGCGCTCGCCAAACTCACCGAGCAGCGCGCGAAGGAAATCGCGGCCATCAACGAACACGAATCGGCCTTGCGCAAAGTGCGCGATTCGTTGAGCGAGCTGCACGATCGACGAGGGCAACAACAGGTCGGGCAAAGTCAGTTGCAAATGAAGATCGATAATCTGGCCGAGCGCATTACGCAGCGTTACCAGCTCGATCTGCGCGCGTTTCAGGCGGATGAACGAGCGTTCGAGAAGACGTTGCGCGTGCAACTGAAGCGACGCTCAAGAACCGGCGAGAGTACTGCGGTGGAAACCGGCGAACCAACACCGGAATCGCGTGAAACTGAAATGGAAGATGTTTCAGTCGAGCTTGCCGATTCTTCGAGTGAGGTCAGGACAAGCCTTGGCGACGCCGACGTCGAAAAGTTGATTGTCGATCTTACGCGGCACTTGGACAACATGGGCCCAGTCAATCTGGAAGCGGTGCAGGAATATGACGAACTCGAAGAGCGTCATCGCTTCCTCGAATCGCAGAACAACGACCTGACATCCTCCCGTCGAGAGTTGCTCGAGGTCATTGCCCAAATCAACGCTACGACCAAGAAATTGTTCGCCGAAACCTTTGCGCAGGTGCGCACCAACTTCCGCGAGATGTTTGCGGAAATGTTTGGTGGCGGGCGCGCAGATTTGTCGCTTATGGACGAAAGTGATCCGCTCAATTGCGGAATTGAAATCACGGCCAAGCCGCCCGGCAAACAATTGCAGAGCATCTCGCTGCTGAGCGGAGGCGAGCGCGCCATGACTGCGGTGTCGCTGCTTTTTGCCATTTACATGGTGCGGCCAAGCCCATTCTGCGTGCTCGATGAAATGGACGCACCACTGGACGAGAGCAACATCAATCGCTTCATCCGTGTGCTCGAGCGTTTCGTCGAGCAAAGCCAGTTCATCATCATCACCCACAACAAACGCACCATCGCGAAGGCGGACATCCTTTATGGGGTGACGATGGAAGAGCGCGGAATAAGCAAATTAGTGGGCATGAAATTAACAGAGCGACGTGATGCGGCAGAGGAAGCTTCCGGAGCCGCGCCGAAGGAAAACGCTACGCAACGGCATTTTGCGATGGCTGAGAACGGCCATGCCGAGAAAGCCAGCTTCGCGGCTCGGTAGCTGTTTGAAGGGCGCGGCGCTATCGGCGCCCATAATCGGACACGACAGCGCGTGTCCCGCCGGGTAAAAAAATTTTGCGCGCGATTGTCGATCTTGCGTAAAATCGTTGGATGCTTCAGACGGCGCCACGCAAAGGGAAATCAAAAACGACGAAGGGCGCGACAAAATCCACTGTTCGCGCCGGACAGGCGGCAAAGAAACCACAAGTGCACAAGCGTTACCTCGAAGCGTTCCGCTGGATGCTGCTCACTCGCATTCTCGAAGACAAACTTGCCAGCCTTTATCGCGGCGGAATGATCACGGGCGGTGTTTATCTCGGGCGCGGCCAGGAAGCAGTGAGCGCAGCGTGCGGGATGTTCTTGCAAAAGGGCGATGTCTTTGCGCCGCTGATTCGCGACCAAGCCGGCCGCTCGGCTTTTGGAGAACCGTTGATCGACGTAGCGCGCACTTATCTTGGCTCACGACAAGGGCCGATGCGGGGCCGTGACGGTAACATTCATCGCGGTCGACCGAGCGAGAATCAATTGGCCATGATCAGCCATCTCGGCGCGATGATCCCGGTCATCGTGGGCAAGCTGCTCGCAAAGCGAATGAAGGGAGAGAAGAATTTTGTCGGGTTGACGACCATCGGAGAAGGCGGGATGCAAACCGGCGCGACCCACGAAGGCTTGAACATCGCCGCGGTCGAGCAGGTGCCGCTTGTCGTTGTCGCGACAAACAATCATTTCGCTTATTCGACGCCGAATGACCGCGAATTCGGTTGTGCGCATCTGGTCGATCGCGCAAAAGGTTACGGTTACGAAGGACACACCCTCGACGGCACCGACCTCAATGCCTGTCTTGAAGTGATCGAGACGGCGGTGAAACGCGCGCGCGCCGGTCGACCGCCGCAGTTGGTCGTCGCTACGACCCTGCGCCTCGCTGGTCACGGCGAACATGATGATGCCAGCTATGTCCCACCCGAAATGAAAAACGAGCCGTTCGCCCAGGATCCGTTGCAGCGCACTGAGAAACTCATCCTTGAAAATGGCCTGCTCGATCACGACGCGTTGCAGAAGATGCGCGCGGAGATTGCCGCGCAAGTGGATGAAGCGGTCGCGACGGCGCAAAAAGAGGATGCGCCCATGGGCAGCAAAGAAGATTGGTGCGCGATCTCTACCCGCGAACTGGCGGATCAATTCGAGTGAGCGTCACTTACCTAGAAGCTATCCGTGAGGCGCAAGCACGTCTTTTGCGCGAAGACGAACGCGTCTTCATTTACGGTCAGGATATCTCCGGAAAATTCGGGGGCGCATTCAAGGCCACGAAAGGACTGGCCGAACAATTTCCAGGACGCGTCTTAAACACGCCCATCAGCGAAGACGCGATGGTCGGGACTGCGATCGGCGCGGCGATGGAAGGCATGCGCCCGATTGTGGAGATGCAGTTCGCGGATTTTTCCAGCACTGCGCTCAACCAAATTCTGAACAACGCCGGGACCCATTACTGGCGCACGAACATTCCGGTGCCGATCACGGTGCGGCTGCCATCGGGCGGAACGAAAGGGAGCGGGCCGTTCCACAGTCAAAGCATGGAAGGACTCTACTCGCATTATCCCGGGCTCATCGTCGTCACGCCGGCGACGGTGGAAGACGCTTATACGATGTTGATCGACGCGGTGAAGATCGAGGACCCGGTAATTTACTGCGAACACAAGTATCTCTATTACCATTTAAAAGCGGATGCGCTGCCGAAGGAAAGTTTACCGATTGGCAAAGCGCGAATCGTACGGCCGGGGCGTGATCTCACTATCGTCACCTACAGCGCGATGGTGCATGAAGCACTCGCGGTCGCGAATGAGCTCCACGGCGAAGGTTTCGAAATCGAAGTTGTCGATCTTCGCACGGTCAAGCCGCTCGACACCGGCACCGTCCTGGCGTCGGTCGCGCGGACCGGCCGGTTGTTGTGCGTGGGCGAAGCATTTCCATGGGGCGGCGTAACCGCGGAAGTGATCGCACGCGTGACCAGCGAAGGATTTCATCTGCTCGATGCCGCACCGGCGCGATTGAATGCAAAAGATACGCCGATCCCTTATCATCCCAACCTTTGGAGCGAACACCGGCCGAACGTGAGAACGATTGCGGCCAAGGCGCGCCAAATCCTCGCGGAGTAAATTTATGCCTCAAGTTCCAATCACCATGCCGCAGCTCGGGGAATCCATGGCCGAGGCAACAATCGTGTCGATCAAGGTCAAACCGGGCGACAAGGTTTCGACCGACCAGGAGATCATCGAAGTCGAGACTGACAAGGCGGTGATGGGCGTGACCACGCCGTGCGCCGGTGAGATCGCGAAGATCGATGCCGAGGTGAAAGGAACCTATCCGGTTGGTGCGGTCCTCGGCTACGTCGAAGCAAGTGAAGCCGATGCCGCGCGTTTTCAAAAGCGCGCACCGGAGCCGCCGAAGGGTGAGGTTGCGAAAGAGATTCCCGGTCGCGAAGAGGAAAGCGCGAAATCTGTCCGCACAGAAAACGGGAGCGGCTCGCATTTCCAAGTGGATGAAACAAGCCTGCCGCCGGTTGCAGCTGGTTCGCATTTCCAAGTTGAGAAAAGCGGCGTGCTGCCGGTGCCGGCCAGAGCTAAAGGCGCCGGATATCTTTCGCCGCGTGTTCGCGCGCGCATGACGGACTTGCAATTGACTCGAGCTGATCTGGCCGGCATCGCTGGCACCGGTGCGGCCGGTCGCGTCACGATTAAAGATCTGGAAAATTTCCTTAGTGAAATCGAACGGCAGCCGAGTGAGAAGCCGAGCGCGATTCGCACCGGCGTGGCCGATGCAATGCGTCGCAGTTGGACGCGACCACTCGCGACCGTCGGTCTATCGGTGAAGCTCGATCCGGTATTGCAGGACCGCGCGAAACGGGATCCGAAACCGGGCCCCGCTCTTTATGTATTGCGCGCTCTCGCTGTCGCCCTGGCCGAACAACCCAATGCCGCGGCGCGTTTGATTGGCAGTCGCGCCATTCGTTCGGAATCGATAGACATCGGCGTTGCGGTCGAAGCTGGCGAAGGAATTATGGTTCCGGTCATTCGCAATGCGGACAAAACTTCCCTGGCCGATCTGACGATGAAATATCAGGAGCTTGTCGATCTTGCGCGTCGCCGGCGATTGACCGCCGATATGACTTCGGGCGGAATCGCTTCCGTCTCGAACTTTGGTACGTTCGGACTGGATTGGGGCACGCCG
>JBEEGY010000250.1:0-4169 GCA_041167145.1 Verrucomicrobiota bacterium | reverse complement strand
AAAGTCATGTAAACGCGATCGATATCGGGGCGTTCTTCGCGGTCGACTTTGATGTTCACAAACTCCCGGTTCATGATCGCGGCGACTTCTTCGCTCTCGAAAGACTCATGCGCCATAACGTGACACCAGTGGCAGGTCGAGTAACCGATAGAGAGAAAGATCGGTTTGTTCTCCCGGCGCGCTTTCGCGAACGCTTCTTCGCCCCACGGATACCATTCGACCGGATTGTGCGCGTGCTGCAGAAGATACGGCGATTTTTCCTGTGCGAGTTTGTTCGTATACTTCGTAGCGACCGGCCGAACATCGGCGGCGAGATGAATCGGCGTCACGTAACACATTCTTGTCATTCCGAGCGAAGTCGAGGAATCTCTTGCCGTTTCCTGATCGACAAGGAGAGATGTCTCGACTTCGCTCGACATGACAAAAAATGGATTACACAAGCGTCATCCTGCTTTCGCTGGTCATAGGCGTCATAGCCTTTCTCTATTCATCGGTCGGTCATGCCGGAGCATCGGGTTATATCGCGGTGATGGCGCTGTGGGGTTTGGCTCCAACTGAAATCAGACCGACTGCGCTCATCCTCAACATCCTGGTCGCCTCCATTGGCGCTTATCAATTTTGGAGTGCCGGGCATTTTTCCTGGAAACTTTTCTGGCCCTTTGCGGTGCTCTCCGTTCCGGCGGCTTATCTCGGGGGTTATCTCCATGTGCCGGTATCTATTTTGAAGATACTCATCGGTCTGGTGCTGCTCCTCTCGGCCGTGCGTTTATTTTTTCGCAAAGAAGATCCACCCGGGATTGTGCAGGTATCGCGACCCACGGCGGTCAGTGTCGGCGCCGTCATCGGATTTTTGTCCGGCCTCACCGGGACCGGCGGCGGAATATTCCTCACGCCAACCGCGCTCTTTTTCCGGTGGGCTCGCATTCGCCAGGCGGCCGCCATTTCGGCTCTGTTCATCTTGGTTAACTCAGTCAGCGGGTTGGCTGGTTACTTCACCTCCAACCACTACATTCCAGCGCTTGGCATGATCATCGCACCGAGTGCCGTGATTGGGGGCGTGCTCGGTTCTTATCTCGGCAGCCGGCGTTTGCCGGTGCGCGCGATCTCGATCCTGCTCGCGACTGTGCTCGTCATCGCCGGCGCCAAATTAATTTTTACCCGGTAGCACTGTAGCCGCCTCGCTCTGCCTGCCGCGCCGAAGCGCAGCGAAGGTGGGTCGAGGCGAAGCTTGCGAGCACGGCGACAGAGCGCCGTGGCTACAGAAGCTCAAGCTTCGGCGCGTTCGCCGGCGACCAAGGATTAACCTGATAATCGGAGTTGATGATCCGCTCGGCGTGCGAGTGCAGAAGTTCGCACAGAGCCGTCACGTCGAGCCCATGATATTGAGGTTGGAACACGGATAAATTATTCTCGGCCAGGTGAAATAAGCGCACCGCCGGTCGCAATCGCCTGCTATGTTTGGGATGCGTGGGATGCTCGAAGTTTTTCTGCAGATGAACAAACGCACCGGCCGCCTGGATCAGGCCTTTGAAAAAAATCGCGTCGCCGGTTTCCATTTTCAACCAAATGTGTTCCAGCACATCGTGCGCTTCGTAGTAGTGCTGCTCGTTCCAGCAGCGAAAGTAGGCGCGATAAAACGGGTGCCGCTCAATCGGCACCGTGGCAAGATCGACATCGTCTCCTCCGAGCTCCCGCACGAATTGTGAAATCCTCTCGCCTTTGTTCATGAAGTGCTTAATTTGAGCGCGGCTCAGATGATGAGCAAACCCAGCACCAGTTTTCCGGAGGACATGCGGTCGCGCTCTTGCCATCGCATAAAAGAATGACGCTCGCTGGGTTGATCGTTCTTCTCATCGTCATTTTGACCCTGATTTTCTGCTCCGCGCTTTTTTCCGGACTGGAGACGGCGCTCTTTTCTCTCAAGCCGCACCAGCTGCGCCGCCTCGAAGAACACCATCCCGCGCTGACGCGATTCATTTATCTGTTTCGCGATAATCCGCGGCGCGTCTTGAACGTTTTGCTGCTCGGCGACGTTTTTGTCAATGTGCCGCTCGTCGTTCTCTGTTTGTTTTTTCTCTGGAATGGGCCCCTCGCCGGACGGGTTCCGGAGTGGCTGACCGCAATCGTTATCTTCGCCGTCGTGGTGGTTGTTTGCGATTTGATTCCAAAACTTCTCGCCCTCTCCGCGCCCTACCGCCTTTCCGCCATTGGCGCTTTCACGTTGCAAGCATCCGTGCCGTTGCTCGCGCGCGTAGGTGAAACGCTCGAAAAGATAAGCACCAGGGCCATCGATTTTCTCACGCCGAAACATCTTCGGACCCGCGCGCGGTTGAGCGATCAGGAGTTGGAAACGCTCGTCGAGATCGGTGAAGAAGAAGGCGCATTACATGAAGCTGAGGGCGAAATGATCCAGGAGATCATCAAGCTCGGCGACAAGACAGCCAAGGATTGCATGACGCCGCGGGTCGATACATTCGCGCTCCCGGATGATTTGACCAACGAAGAAGCGATTGCACGCTTGAAAGAAAAACGTTACCGCCGCGTGTCCGTCTACGCCGACACTCCGGACAATGTCGTTGGTATTCTCGATGTAAAATTGTTCCTGTTCGATCCGTCGGATCATTACACCGAGGCATTGATCGCCCCCTCATTTGTGCCGGGAACGATGCGCGCGGTCAATTTGCTCCGGCAATTTCTCACCCACCGGCAGGGACTCGCCATCGTGGTCGATGAGTTCGGCGGAACAGAAGGCATCATCACGCTCGCCGACATCATTGAGGAAATCCTGAGTGACGCGCTGCCACGTGGAGATGTCGATCTTTACATCGAACCGCTCGACGACGGGAGACTTCTCGTCAGCGGCAACGCGCGACTTGACGATTTGCGAGAGCATCTCGGTTTTGAGATCGAAGCGGACGGAATCGACACTATCGGCGGCCTCGTCTTCAACCGCTTGGGATACCTCCCGCCGCCGGGGACACACGTGGAATTGCCGCGGCTCGACGTCAGAGTCCGCCGGACCGGTCGCAAGCGAATCGAAGAATTGCTTTTGGAAAAGGCAGCCATACTCGCGAGGGACGAAACCACGGCCACGGAAGAAGCGGACCAACCATAATGACCTGGCTCGCTATTCTCGGATGCTGGGCAATCTCGTTTCTCTTTTCGGGAATCGAAGCTGGCCTTCTCTCGATCGACCCTGTCCGGCTGCGCAACCAGGTCAAGCAACATCAGCGTGCCGCGTTGCGTCTCAATCGATTGCTCAAATCTCCGGAACGCCTGCTGGTCACCGTTCTGCTCGTGACAAACATGGCCGACATCCTTGGCCTGCTGTTGCTCACGCGGCGGCTGGTCTCGTCGTTTGGCTACCAAGGATATTTTCTCGCGCTCCTCATCGCGCTGCCGATTTATCTCTTTGTTCTGGCCGTGTTGCCCAAATTACTCTTTCGAAGATTCCCGTTCCGCGCGCTTGCGCGTCTGGCCAGCCTTCTCGAGGTGGTTTGGTTGATTCTCTGGCCCTTGCTTGAACTCGGCAGTTTACTGCGGCGCGTTTTCTTCGGCCAACGAACCGGCGAACACGGCCGGCTCTTCGCCGTGCGTGAGGAATGGAAGCAAATCACTGCGCAAAGCGAGCGCGAGGGATCGATCACCGCAACCGAGCGCGCCATGATTCACAACGTTGTCGATTTTCGAGGAATTAAAGCACGCGATGTCATGGTGCCGATGCCGCAAGTCGTGGCGGTTCGTCCCGATGCCACCATCGCCGAGACCATCGAGCTGGCCCGGACCACAAACGTCGACCGTCTCCCCGTCATCACAAAAGAAGGCAACGCCCAGGGCCTGGTTAATGTGCTCGACGTCTTGCTCGACAAAAATGGCGATCGACCGCTCACTCGTTATATTCGGCGAATCGTCACGGCCAACGAAGACGAACCGGCGTTTCGAATCGTGCAACGGCTGCGCGCCGCCCGGCTCGGCCTTGCCGCGCTCGTAGATCGACAAAATAACCTTATCGGCATCGTGACAATCGAAGATTTGATCCGGCGTCTTGTCTCGTTGTCGGAAGCCCGCGGGTAGATCGGGGCGAGACGCTTTGCAAGCATGTCATCCCGAGCGGACGCGAGGGACCTCACAATCGAAGCTAGTAGCATTCTCGTGTCGCAGTCTAATCC
>JBEEGY010000249.1:0-2555 GCA_041167145.1 Verrucomicrobiota bacterium | reverse complement strand
GTTATCGCGAAGTATTGCCGCTGCCTGCGAATGCTGAACCGGTTTCACTAGGCGAAGGCGGCACGCCGCTGTTGCGCGCGAAAAGATTTGGAGAAAATGTCGATCTTTGGATCAAAGACGAATCGCTCAATCCGACGCAAAGTTTCAAGGCCCGCGGCATGGCTGTGGCCGTTTCGATGGCGAAACATCTCGGCGCGACCAAACTCGCAGCGCCAAGCGCGGGCAATGCAGGCGGCGCGCTGGCCGCTTACGCGGCGCGCGCCGGCCTCGAAGCGCATATCTTCATGCCGCGCGACACGCCGCGCGCGAACATCATCGAGTGTCGCGAACTCGGAGCGCACGTGACACTCGTTGATGGCCTCATTACCGATTGCGGTGCGGAGATCGCGCAACAAAAAGAAAACGAAGGCTGGTTCGACATGTCCACGCTCAAAGAGCCGTATCGCCTCGAGGGAAAGAAAACGCTCGGCTACGAACTGGCCGAGCAAATGAATTGGCAATTGCCCGACGTGATTCTTTATCCAACGGGCGGCGGCACCGGCCTCATCGGCATGTGGAAAGCGTTCGAAGAAATGGAAGCGCTCGGTTGGATCGACAACAAACGTCCGCGCATGTTTTCCGTGCAAGCCAGCGGTTGCGCTCCCATTGTACGCGCGTTTGAAGCCGGCGAGAAAACCGCGGCCGAGTTCCCGAACGCGCACACTTGCGCCTCCGGTTTGCGCGTGCCGAAAGCGATCGGTGACTTTCTCATGCTCGATATTCTGCGCGAATCGAACGGCGGAGCCGTGGCAGTAGATGACGACGAGATGATTCGTGTCGCGCGCGAAGTGGGTGCGAGCGAAGGCCTTTTTATCGCACCGGAAGGCGCAGCGTGTTTTGCCGCCTTAGAATCGCTTCGAGCCCAGCGCAAGATCGACAACGAAGAACGCGTCGTTATTTTTAACACCGGTTCCGGCGTCAAGTACCTCGATTGCTTCGAGCCGTAGGATTCTCTCAAGCCAAGAAATTTTTCACACTTTTCCCGCGACCTGCGTTAAGGTGTGAGCTGTGAACAATTCTTCTGGCTTCCATTTGGGTAACCAGATATGCCGCTGATGCTTATGTCGATCTTGCGACCTGCCATCGCGTTCTTCGCGCGATAGAGTTATCGGAGACCGCTTCGAAACAATGCACCAAACTAGCACTAAACCGATGACGCTCGTTCCCGAAATCCTCAGCACCATAGTAAAGCGGAACCCGAATGAGCCCGAGTTTCTTCAGGCCGTCACCGAAGTGTTTGAGTCGATCGAGCCGGTCGTTCAGCGCCGCAAAGATTATCGCGACGCCAAAATTCTCGAACGCATTGCCGAACCCGAGAGAATGATTCAATTCCGCGTGCCGTGGATTGATGACGCCGGCCAGGTTCAGGTCAATCGCGGCTACCGCGTGCAGATGAACAGCGCGATCGGCCCGTACAAAGGAGGCTTGCGCTTTCATCCCACCGTCAACGCGAGCATTCTGAAATTTCTCGCCTTCGAACAAGTTTTTAAAAATTCACTCACCACTTTGCCGATGGGTGGCGGGAAAGGCGGGGCCGACTTCGATCCGAAAGGAAAATCCGACAACGAAGTCATGCACTTCTGCCAATCGTTCATGACCGAGCTGTTTCGTCATGTCGGCCCCGACACGGACGTCCCGGCAGGTGATATCGGGGTTGGTGGCCGGGAAATTGGTTACTTGTTTGGTCAATACAAACGTCTGGCCAACGAATTCACCGGTGTCTTGACCGGCAAATCACTCAATTGGGGCGGGTCGCTCATTCGTCCGCAAGCCACCGGCTATGGCGCGGTTTATTTTGCCGAGGAGATGCTCAAGACCCGCAAACAAGGCTTGGAAGGCAGAGTTTGCACCGTCTCTGGCTCCGGCAACGCCGCTCAGTACACGGTTTCGAAATTGAACCAGGTCGGTGCCAAGGTCGTGACCATGTCCGATTCGGGAGGATTCATATATGACAAAGACGGCATCACGGAAGAAAAACTGAGCTGGATCATGCAGCTCAAGAACGTGCGCCGTCGCCGGATCAAGGAATATGCCGATCAGTTCGGAGCGGTTTATGAGGAGGGTCGGCGTCCGTGGAGTGTTCCATGCGAATGTGCCTTTCCCTGCGCCACGCAAAATGAAATCAGCGGCGAAGATGCGAAGATGTTGCTCGAAAATGGCTGCTTTCTCGTCTCAGAAGCGGCCAATATGCCGACCGCACCGGCAGGTGTTGATCTGTTCCTCGCCAAGAAAATTCTCTACGGTCCGGGCAAAGCGGCCAATGCCGGCGGCGTGGCCACGTCCGGCCTGGAAATGTCACAAAATTCGATGCGCCTGCCGTGGCCGCGCGCAGAAGTCGATTCTCGGCTCCGCCAAATCATGGCCACAATCCACAAAAACGCGTGGAACACGGCCGCGGAATACGGACACGAAGGCAATCTTTTGGTCGGCGCGAACATCGCCGGCTTTGTCAAAGTCGCCGACGCCATGCTCGACCAGGGTGTGGTGTAATCCGTTCTATTCGATGTTGAACTTCA
>JBEEGY010000248.1:0-5242 GCA_041167145.1 Verrucomicrobiota bacterium | reverse complement strand
GATGTCGCCGCGAAAATCCGGGTTCAACCAAGCAGTCGAGTTTGCGGGGAGAACGCCTTCGCCACTCAGGGTCAGCTGATTATTGCGTTGCTTTACGTAAAACTGTTGCAGATCAATCTGGCGATTGTAGAGCGCGGCGCCAAGCATGATGACTTCAGATGTTCGCCCGGCCCAACTCGAGTCGGTCAGCTCCATCCAGACAGAAGCAGTGGCGTGCGTGAGATCATGCGTGTTGCCGCGGAAGGTGAATTTCCCAGCGTGAAGTTGGCCGCCAATGCGATCGGTAAAGCCGAAGGCTCCCAATGTCTGGGCGAGCGAAACCTCTGAAGCAGAGCCGGCAATATTCCAGTCGGAGGGTTGATTGCGCCATTCGCTGGAGATGTTCGCGCGCAGTTTGCCGCCAAAGGCGTCGATGTCGAGCTCCATGCCAACGCGTCGTTTTGCAAGATGCGACAGATCCGTGGTCACCGATTGCATCGCCAGGCCGGGCCTCAAACTGAAGCCGCCGAAAGTCAGTCGATTATCGCGCCAATCGATCGCACCATGCAATTCGGAGAAAGTTTGGCGGAACAACGGAGATACAATGGTTAGTTCGCCGACGGTGAATCGGCCCGCATCGATTTGGCTGCCGGAGAGAGAGGCGTTGTGCAGCAAGAAAATTGTCGATTCCTTTTCGATGCGCAGGTCGAGCTTGGCGATGTTGAAATTGTCCGGGAGCAATTTTTGCAAAGTGGCCCAGGCCAATCTCGATTTCTCTCGTTCATTCGCTGCGTGGCAGCGCGTCTCAACGCGCACCGCATCAAGCGTAAGCGCGTGGATCGCGCGTCCGGAAGCGCCCGTCAAGATTCTGGCGAGCTGCAAAGAGATAATCGCTTGATTCGCGTCCACCTCGATTCGGCACGGCGCGTCCTGCGCGGACGAAACGTGCAAATGTTGGATGACGACGGGTCGCAGCAATGGTGCCTCGATTTTTCCGACCTCGATTTTCAGGCCCTGTTGTCGCGCCTGCCACCACAACCACAAGCGCACACCGTTCGCCACGCCCGTCGGCGCGATCCAAAACAAGATGACGGCGATGAGCACCGCCAACAGGCTCGCTCTTAGGAGTCTACGTCGGAACGGCATTTTGAGAGTGAAGAGTGACAATTGGGGAGTGACAAGCCCTGATCACGAAAAATGACTCGTCACTAATCTTTCTTGCCGGATGCGGCCGACGTGAAAGTGACGCGCAGCGGTTGGGGGGTATGGATGCGTTGGGTGATTTGCTGTTGCAAAGCGCGTTCGGCTTCCGCGGGCAATCCACTTTCTTCGGCCTTTTGTCGGGCGAGCTGAGGCAAGATCGACAGTTCGTTTTTAACGTCGTCGGCCGAGATGCGGTTCCAGAATCCGTTCTGGAACTCGAGCACATCCAGTTCGTCTTGCTCGAGACCAAGAATCTGTGCGTGCGGAAGTTGCACAACAATTTCATCGGGCCGGACATCGACCGCAAGACTTTGCCGCAAATCAAATCCCGCTTTGACTGCGAACGTCCCGTGTAATTTGATTCGCTTCGAGCTGCCGGCCCACACATGAGCAAACTCGTGTTCGACTTCGATGCGCCGTGAAAGAATGGCCAACTCACTCGTCGTCGTTGTTTGCTCCAGGTAAACCCGATTGTTGATGGTGATGCGCGGTTGCAGATGAGCAACGTCGACAAAGGCCGAGCGCAAATCCTTTCCCAAACGTTCCAGCTCGGCCGTGCTCTGTCTGGCGGTGCGCGCCGGCCAACTTTCCACGCGCAGGAAAATGAGCACGATGAGGCCGGCGATAATCAAAACGACCAGCGTTATCGCCAGAGGCCACGAGATTCGGCCCCGCGTTTTCGAGCGGCATTGTAGGTAGGACGAATGTTTAATAGCGGATTCTTCCTTCACTGTTTGGAATGAATGTCTTTCGTCCCTGCCGGGACTTGCTCTGTTTATATCATCATGACCCCAGCCTTAAAACGCTGGGCTATTTTCGAACGACCGAACGACAGCCCAGCCCTCAAGGTCGATGGAAAATTGAATGACACTCGCTCAGCCTTTTAAGGTTGATGTTGGATTGAATGACAATAGCCCACGCCTTTCAAGGCTGGGCATCGTGTTCTGGCTCTGTGCAAGTCTTGGCAGGGACGATAGTCTGTAGACTGCTAAATTCGAGAGTCGATATTGAGCGTTGGGCGTTTCCTTTCACCCCCAAAAAGATACCGCCCCCCACGCCCGAGGGGCGTGAAGGGCGGCTGTTCCCCCCAGAACAATCTTCCAAAACTGGGGAGCTAGTAACCGAGGTTTTGCTCCATGGCAACAAAATTTTGCATGAACTTAGCGACGAGCACTACGTTTGCCGTAAACTGCCATGGTGAAACTGGGAATTCGTTACCAAACAACTTACGGTTACGATCAAGCCGTGCGGTTTTCGCCCCATGACGTCCGGCTTTTTCCGCGCCAGGACCGTTTCAGTCGGGTGCGGAGATTGGATTTCAAAACCAACCCGGCCACAAACGTGCGTTTTGCGCGTGATGTGTTCGACAATACAGTGGCATCCTGTTTTTTTCCGGACGCATCGGCTGAATTGCATTTGCAACTGATGCTCGATATCGAGATTGATGAGAAGGACCCCTTTCATTTCATCTTGGAAAACAGCGCCGTCGAGTTGCCGTTTGATTATGATCCCGCCATCCACGCCGTGCTCGCGGCCTATCGCGAACGCAGAACCGCTGACGCCCTGACCGTTCCAGGCTGGACGCCGCCGAACGCAGCGGAGAAACGAAACACCGTGGCCACTTTGGCCGATCTCAATCGTTTGTTGCACGAAGCGATTGGATACGAACGGCGCGAAGAAGGCCCGGCCCGGTCGCCCGCAGAAACTTTGCAGGGAGGATGCGGCGCCTGCCGCGATATCGCGGTGTTGCTCGCTGAGTTGTTGCGTGAAATGGGATTGGCGGCGCGGTTAGTTAGCGGGTACCTCCGGGAAAGCGATAGCGAAACGCGGCGCGCGGAAGGTTCGTTGCATGCCTGGACGGAGGTGTTCCTGCCCGGCGCCGGTTGGGTCGGCCTGGACCCGACCAACGGAATCTTTTGCAATCATAATTTTATCAGCGCGGCGGTCGGCTTGACCTCGGCCGACATCACGCCAATCAGCGGCAGCTATTTTCACAAAGAAGAAATTCCGAGCCGAATGAGCAGCCGGCTGGAGTTGCTCAATCTCTGACAGCAAACGATAGCGGCGCGCTATTTATCGCGCTGTAGCCTTGGCGAAAGCGGATGAGCGCCGTGGTTAAAAGATTCGGCGGTCATAGACCGCCGCTACAGAAAAGTCGATCCTGAGCTAACGGCTTGCGCGTGACCGCATCGGGGTTTTAAATCTTGTATGCGCAACCTGGGGGGCGAGACGCCACCGAATCTCGCCGGTTCATTTCTCGCCGCTCATCCGAACATGCTCGATCCGAATTTTCGGCGTTCGGTCCTGTTTATTTCAGCGCACGATCCCAACGATGGTGCGCTCGGCGTGATCATTAACCGACCGCTCGACAAACACGTTTCCGACCTGGTTAACGAGTTGCCTCCCGTCGGTCTGGCCGACGTGCCGGTTTTTCTCGGAGGTCCGGTCGGCAAAAATCAATTGACGTTCGCCACCTTCGAATGGGAGAAGGGTCAGGGTTTGAAGTTGAATCACAATGTCGACGTCGAGAAAGCAAACGAGCTGATCGGTTCGGATCCCGCGTCGGTCCGCGCCTTCGTCGGCTACGCCGGCTGGGGCGCTGGGCAATTGGAAGCGGAAATGAAAGAAAATGCCTGGCTCGTCCATAAACCGCACCGCACCGCGCTCAAGCCCGAGAGTCTTCCCAAGCTTTGGTTCAATATCATGCGCGGCTTCGGGCCCTGGTACAAAATGCTGGCCGCGGCGCCGGACAATCCGTCATTGAACTAATAAAATAGTGACTGGTGACTAGTGAATAGAAATTTCAGCTAGTCGCGCGTTGCGGTAACGACTATTCACTATTCACTTATCACCATTCACTTTCCCAAATGATCATCGGCGTCCCGAAGGAAATTAAGGAGCAGGAACAGCGCGTGGCCTTGATACCGTCTGCCGTGGAACAATTGACGCGGCGCGGTCATTCCGTCCTGGTGGAGAAAAATGCGGGCGTCGGTTCCGGTTATCCCGACGAAGATTACAAAAAAGCCGGCGCGGAGATTGTCGATCTGGCCAAGGATGTTTTCGGTCGCGCGGACATGATTGTGAAAGTGAAGGAGCCGCTCAAAACTGAGTTTCCACTTTTGCGCAAAGGTCAGATTCTTTTTACCTACCTGCACCTGGCCGCGAGCAAGGCGCTCACGGACGCGCTGCTCAAGTCGGGTGTCACCGGTATCGCATACGAAACAATTCAAGTTGCGAATCGGTTGCCCTTGTTGGAACCGATGAGCGAAGTCGCGGGACGCATGTCAACCGTAATGGGCGCATATTATCTGGCCAAGCACGTCGGCGGCAGCGGTGTCTTGCTCGGCGGTGTTCCCGGCGTGTCACCTGGGCGCGTGGTTGTGATCGGCGGCGGTACTTCCGGCGTGAATGCCGCGCGCATGGCCACAGGCCTTGGCGCAGACGTCACAATTCTCGATGTCGATCTCGACCGGTTGCGGTTTCTCGATCTCACCATGGAGAACACGCGCACACTTTTTTCAACTGAAGCGCATCTCCACGAACTGATGCCGACCACGGATCTTCTTATCGGCGCGGTGCTCGTGCCCGGGGCGAAGGCGCCAAAACTAATCACGCGCGCGATGTTGAAGAAAATGAGGCCCGGCAGCGTGCTTGTCGACATCGCGATCGACCAAGGCGGTTGTGCTGAGACATCGCGGCCAACCACACATGTCGATCCTGTCTATGTCGAAGAAGGCGTAACACACTATTGCGTGGCCAACATGCCGGCCGCATACGCGCGCACGGCCACACAAGCGCTCACCAATGTTACTTATCGCTACGTTAAGCTCCTGGCCGATCACGGATTGGAAGGCGCGTGCGAAAAGCAGCCGACCCTGCGCGGCGGAATCAATACACGCGACGGCAAACTAACAATTAAAGCAGTGGCGGAAGCGCATGGATTGGAATACGAACCGGCCTTGTGAAAAACTTTCTTGTGCAAGGCCGAAACCTTGCCTTGCTCCGATTCAATGTTTGACCCACATTGTCAGTCCCATCATCAAATTATGAAGAAATACAT
>JBEEGY010000247.1:0-7194 GCA_041167145.1 Verrucomicrobiota bacterium | reverse complement strand
ACCAGGAGCGATAATTTCATTCGCGGAAGTAATGCGCCGAAGATGCGCCTCGCGCAAATCGAACGACGAGAAACAAGAGCTTAACGCGCGTCGCCTTTCGGGAACATGACACGCTGCGGGGCGGCGTTGAGCGCGGCGAGTAATTGCTTGATCAGGCGCGTTTTGATTCGTCCGGCTTCGCGCGGCGGCACGACGTAACGCACGATCGCTTCCAACCAGGTGTTTTCGCTGACGCGGAAGATGACGCGGGGCCGTTCGTGCACTTCCAACTCGTCGACTGGCGTCTTGGCCAGTAGCTCGCGAAACACTTCCACGCGCTTCATCATATCTTCGCCCAGCTCTTCTTCGGTGACCTTCTGCATGGTCTCGGAGATGAATTGCAAATCCGCTCCGTAAGCGACGTTGAATTTGATTTCATTCCAGATGTAGGGAAAGAGCGGCCACGAATAATTGTAAACGATTGAGTTGAGCACTTTCTCGTTCGGGAAGCGGATGACGCGTCCGCTCGGATGATCGGTGGAAAGATATTGGCCGCCGAATTCCCAAAGGGTGGTGTCGAGATAACCTACGTCGATGACGTCGCCGGTCGCATCATCGATCTTGATACGATCGCCCACGCGATAAGGCTGGCGCACAAGAATAAAAATCCAGGCAATGAAACTTTTGGCCGGCGTCTGCACAGCCAGACCGATGATGATGGAACCGATGCCGAGCGCGGTAAGCGCGGCATACCAATTCACAAAGATCACCGAGATGGCGATGATCGCGATCAACAATCCGGCGACCAAAAACAGGATACGCTCAAGCGTGAAACGCGTAACCGCGTCGTCGAGTCGACCAATAGCATAAACTTTGACCGACTTTGCGGTAGCAAGAACGACAATGATCAACGCGGCGCCGCGCAAGAAGCGGTGGCTAAGGTCAACTTCAGATTGGATGAGCGGAATGAACTTCGATCCGATGAGGTAATAAAGAACCGCGCAACCGATGAGAAACAGGCCGTGTGTGACGAACCAGAATGTGTCTTTCGGTTCGGCTTTGACTTTTTCCTCGGGCTTTTTTGCGCCGCCCGTTCGCTCGAGTTCTTTGCGAACGTCCGGTCGCTTGGAAAGTTGTTCGGCGGTGTCAGGCATCAATTAGTAATCGTTCGACGATGGATGCTGGACGTTGAGCATTGAGCGTTCAAATCTCTCAACTGTCATCCCGAGCGCAGCGAGGGACCTCGCATTGGGTCATGGATCACACTCAGATGACGGATATTCAAAGCTTCGAGTGCGAGGTCCCTCATCCCGCCCCGGCGGGATTAGGGATGACACGCTTTCTTGATCGTAGATGTCGATCTTGCGAATCATGGCGGTGCAGGCGCGGCCGTGCCGGCCGCAATCTTTTGAAGCGTCTGTGCACAACAGGCGCCTCTACGTTGTTTTCACCCAACAGCGCAGCACTTCGGCCACACTCCAGGCCTGCGCGATGCAGCCACCGGAGTGATGCGGTTCGCGCGCATCGAAAATTTCACTAATCGTGCCGAGGCCGTTATCGCTAAGATGGACCGGAAACACTTCGAGAAACTTGTGCGCACCTTGTCGATCTTGCGGATGCAATTTCATCCAGGCGTCCACGAACGGTCCGATCAACCATGCCCACACTGTGCCCTGATGATAAGCGCCGTCGCGCGAACGCAGATCGCCGGCATAAATCGGTTTGTATTCGGGATCGTCCGGTGAAAGCGAACGCAATCCGACCGGCGTGACTAATTTTTTCTCTACAACATCGACAACCGACGCCCACCGCTCCTGATCGAGCACTGGATGATCGAGCGAGATGGCGAAAATTTGATTCGGACGGCACGAACGATCGTTTGTTCCCTTGTCGCCGTTGCAATCAACGACATCGTAAAGATATCCGCCATCCGCGAACCAGAAGCGCTCATTGAATGATTTACGCGCGCGGGCTGCGTGTTCGTCATAACGCTTTGCCGCTTCGTCATCAAATTCGCGCAGCCAATAAGCGAGCAAGCGGAGCGCGTTGTACCAAAGTGCGTTGATCTCAACCGCTTTGCCGCGCCGCGGCGTCACTACCCAATCGCCCATCTGAGCGTCCATCCAGGTGAGTTGATATCCATCCTGACCTTGCGCGAGCAAACCGTCGTCAAGATCGACATGAATATTAAACTTCGTTCCGCGCAGATGATGTTCGACGATGTCGATCAAAGTCGGCAGCAAGAGTTTGAGCGTCGTGCGGTCGTCACTGAGCGAGAAGTAACGGCCGAGCGCGTGAAAATACCATAGCGTCGCATCCGCGGTATTGTATTTCCCTTCCGTCGCGCCATCGGGAAACATATTCGGGATCAAACCTTCACGAACGTAGTGCGCGAACGTGCGCAAAATGTAACCGGCTTCCAGCCATCGACCAGTCGTGAGGGTCAAGCCTTCCAGACTGATCATCGTGTCGCGTCCCCAATCGGTGAACCAATGATAGCCAGCGATGACCGTGCGCACTTCGTCGCCCGCGGCGTGCGCGCGCGCGGCTTCCTCGAAACGTCCCGCCGGTGTGATGACAAATTGGTCGGCGGCAAAAACTAATTCGGCGGGGAAGCCCTGGCGCGCAGTCGGAATGGCGTCCTCGAGCAGACGCGTGCGGCGCTGTTGTTCGGAAGCCAGCGCCTGGGTCGGCGTTAGCACATCAATGATTTCCCATTTCTCGGTCGAACCGACCAGCGTAGCGGCCTTGTGATGGCTAAGATCGACATGAAAAAATCCCGGACTCCACAAGTTGCCTTCATGGGCATACCCACGGCTTTGCTCGGTGCGATAAATAACCTGGTGAATGTTTGAGGCGGCGATCGTGAAAGCCGCTTCGCAGTCGTACAACTTCATTCGCAGCGGCGGCAAGCGACCGCGGGCGGCTGCGATTTCATAACGGCCTTCCACGGCAGTTAGCTTGTAGGAAGTAGCTCGTCCTTCGTTAACCGGCGTTTCGTGATGACGAAATTGAAAAGCCGGGCGCAGCTCCAGACGCGGACATTTTCCACATTCCAAAATGCGGTAGATGACATGCACGGTGTTTTGCAAATGCAGAAGAATGACGCGTTTCTCCAGAACAACGTCGCGTACGCGATACGTCCAAACGGGCAGACCGTCTTCCAATCGAAATTCGTGCAAGCAATCCGCGCCCTTCAAGTCGAGCTGACCACCGGCGCGTTCTTCGCCGCCGAGAGAAACGACATCGTCATCGCTGAAGCGAAGAAATTCCGAAACATGGTTCCACATGACCATGCGACCGAACGGCGCGGGCAACGCAGCAATGAGCAGACCGTGATAACGGCGGGTGATTGCGCCGGAGACAGTGCCGGAGGCATAGCCGCCGAGTCCATTGGTGACGAGCCATTCGCGATTAAGCAGGAGTTCGCGCGGCATTTGCGCGCCGTCCCAAGGCATCGCGCGCACGATGGCCCCGCTCATTTCGCCCTGCTTGTTCATGAGATCGATTCGCGCACGCGAGATCTTTAACCGCGTTTCCTGGGTTTCCGCCGCGGAGCCGTTTCACGGACGAGCTTCAACGCAACCGCGGATTCGGCCGGCAAAGTCCAAGGGTCCTGGGTTGGGAAGGCCACGGCGCCCGGTCCGCCATACTTTTCCGATTCGCTCGACCAGAGAGTAAACCATTCAAATCCCATTGGTGGCGCGAGTAGCGGCTCTGCCATGGGTTCAAGCAATTGCCGTTCGCCAAAGTTTACGAGCACCAAACGATCGTCATTTTCCTCAGCGAAATAACGAAGCACAAAGCTCTTCGCGCCGAGCACAGCACCGTCTACCGCGTCCGCGATCTGCTCACGAAAGCGCGAATCTTCCCGGCGAAGTTTTATAAGATCGACATGCAGATCGTAGAGGTGCTCGTTCTTTGTCCGCTCCGAGAAATCCAACTTGCAAGCAGTGAACGTTTCCGGGTTGGAGGGTAAAGGCAGTTGCTTTTGCACTTCCGGGCTTGCCAGTGAGGGAAATTGCGAGAGAAACTCGAAACGGCCTTTGCGGATCGCTTCCCGAAGTTTGTCGTCGCCGATGTCGCTAAAGTAACGGAACGGTTTCGACGTTCCAAATTCCTGGCCTTGGAAAAGCATGGGCGACCAGGGCCCGAGTAAAAGCAACGCAGTCATAGCGCGATATCGGCCGGGAGAAGTTTCGAAGCGGACACGCTCGCCCGCGATCCTGTTCGAAACCTGATCGTGGTTTTCCAAAAACGCGACAAACGCTTGTGGGGGCGCACCAAAAGCAGGTGTACCGCGGGGCGCTCCCTGCCACGAATACGGTTGCCCTTGAAAAAGGTAACCGTACTTCGAGGCCGAAATGAATTCCTGCGGCGCACCGAGATAGTCCGTGAAATAGGCTTCGCGCCGGCCGGTCAAGGCAACCATCGCGCTGTGATGAAGATCATCATTCCAGACGCCATCGAGACCGTATCCGCCTTCGGTGCGTGGCCGAATCAGTGTCACATCCTGTCGTTCGTTCTCCGCCACCAGGATGATGGAACGCTCTCCCGCCGCACGTCTGACAGTCCGCCCGACCGCGCCGAGGATGTGCTCGTCCGATTTGTCGAAGATGCTTTCCGTCGCGTCGAAGCGAAATCCATCGAAATGAAACTCTTCAATCCAGTAACGAGCGTTCGTGACGAAAAACTCTCGAACCGGTCCTGAGTTCGGTCCGTCGAAATTGATGGAATCTCCCCAATCATTTGAGTTTCCCTGCCGCAGATAATCGTCGGAGTAAACGCCGAGATAATTTCCGTCCGGGCCGAAGTGATTGTAGACAACATCGAGAATCACGCCAAGACCGAGCGAGTGGGCGCGGTCGATGAAAAAACGCAAATCATCGGAACTTCCGTAGAGGCGCGTTGGGGCAAAGAAATCGACACCATCGTAACCCCAGCCAAATCTGCCCGGGAAATCCGCAATCGGCATGACCTCGATGACGGTGATGCCGATGCGCACGAGTTCCGCTAATTGCTCGGCGGCAGCGCGCCACGTTCCTTCCGGCGTGAACGTGCCGATGTGCATTTCGTAAATAATCTGGCCTTTCAATTCCAGGCCGCGCCATGGCGCGTCCGTCCATTTAAACTGGCTTGGATCGATAACTTGCGACGGGCCGTGGGGACCTTCCGGTTGAAACCGCGATGCTGGATCGGGATGAAAATGCTCCGCCTTGTTGACGCGAAAGCGATAGAGCGCCCCCGCGCGCGCTTCCGCAACGCCTGAAAAATAACCACCCTTTTCCGCCGTTAGTGGATGAAAAGTGCGCTGCGCCTTTTTCTCCATACTCTCTTCGAGGACAAGATCGACATGTTCCGCCTTAGGCGCCCAAAGTCGAAACTGCGTTTGGTTTCGTCCAACCAATTCGGCGCCGATCGGATAGCGGCGCGACGCTAGTCCTTCGGTTTGGTGGTCGTGCTCCAAAGTGATTTCTCTTTTCATCGCAAGATCGACAACTAACAATGGCGGCTGTCGTCCGCGCATTTGCATGAAGTCGGCGCGCAAACCTTACACGAAATCGCGTGAGCGCTAGAAAACACGATCCGAATGTGAAAGTCGTGGAGCACCCGCTTCTTGCGGTGAAGTTATCGATCTTGCGGGCAAAGACCACCGCGCCGGACGAATTTCGGCGCAACGTCCAGGAGATGTCGATCTTATTACTTGCGGAAGCGGCGCGCAGTTGGGAAACAGCGTCGATCGAACTCGAAACGCCTCTCCAAAAATGTGACGGGAATATTTTGCGCAGACCAATCGTGATCGTTCCAATCTTGCGCGCCGGTCTCGGCATGCTCGAAGGAATGTCGAGAATATTGCCGGATGCCAACGTTGGGCACATCGGACTTTACCGCGACGAAGAAACGTTGCGGCCGGTGACGTATTTTTGCCGGCTCCCAGTCAATCTCGCGCAAGCGGAAGTGGTGCTTGTCGATCCAATGCTTGCCACCGGTTACAGCGCGTCCGAAGCCATCGCCCTCCTGAAAGCTCAAGGCGCTAAACGAATCCAATTTGTTTGTTTGGTCGCGTGTCCGCCAGGCATCGAGCAATTGCGTTCGGCTCATCCCGATGTCGCGATCGTGACCGCCGTGATCGATCCGCAGTTAAACAATTCCGGTTACATTGTGCCGGGTTTGGGCGACGCAGGGGACCGTTCTTTCGGGACCGGGTAATCGCTTTCTGTTGTAGCCACGGTCCTGTGGGCCGTCGAGAGAGGACATGCCTCAGGCACGTGGCTACATTACGCGCGATCAATCGGCACGATCTCGCCTTGATATGGCCAATCTTCCGAGCGTTCGACCAAGCCCGCGCGAACGGGATTCTGGCGAATGTATTCCCATTTCTGACTCATACTTTCGTCATTGCGCAGAACGTGGTCGAAGAATCCCTCCTGCCAGACCTGGGTTGTAGGTTTCGAGCGGCTGATGCCTCGACTAAGCGCTTCCTTCAATGTTCCAATCCAGCGACCGAGCAGAAAATCGTCTCCGCCACAAACGAACAGATGAACATGATCGGGCATTAAGACGTAGCGCCCAACGGCGATGTTAAATTCGTGGAGCGCGCGATTCGCGAACGTAATGAATGCGGAATGAACGTCTTCATTTGCCAGCGAGGATGCGCGCCTGTGGACACAAAAGGTAACGAAATAAACGGGGTTATCATAGCGTTGGAAAACTTGGATAAGGCGAGGTGGCCGTTGACCAAATTTTGCTGGGGGCATGATAAAGAGACGTGCCATAGGCACGTGGCTACACCAATTAGCGTGAACAATAACTCTGAGCAATGCGAAATGGCTTTGCTGTTGTAGCCACGGCCCTGTGGGCCGTCGACTCACGTGAAAGAAAAACGACCGGCCGCAGGGCGGTGGCTACAACTGACGGCGCTTGATTCACGGGATGTCATTGGTTCACACTTCCGCGATGAACGACGTCGCGCCCAGAATCGAAATATTCACGCCGTTCGGCCAGGCGTTCGACCTGACCAAAAAGATTCTTTTTCAGCCGTTCGATCTTAGAAAATGGTGCGTCATCGGTTTCGCCGCGTTCTTGACATATCTTAATGGTGGCGGCTTCCCCGGTTTTCATTTCCCCGGGAATTGGGCAAATCACACTTCTAGCGAGCGGCAAGACTTTCGATCCTTTATCAGCGGCCTCGATCCAATTTGGTGGGTCTTGATC
>JBEEGY010000246.1:0-4408 GCA_041167145.1 Verrucomicrobiota bacterium | reverse complement strand
CGCCGCCGCCGGTGGAATGACCAACGTGCACGGCGTGCTTCAGATCAAGATGCGCGGTCAAAGCCGCAAGGTCGTCGGCATAGTGATCCATGTCATGGCCGTCGCTCGTCTGGGTGGACCGGCCGTGACCTCGTCGATCATGGGCGATGACGCGATAGCCGTGTTTGAGGAAGAACAGCATCTGCGTGTCCCAGTCATCGGCCGACAGCGGCCAACCATGGCTAAAGACGATGGGCTGTCCTTTGCCCCAATCTTTATAAAAGATGTCGATGTTGCCTGAATTCTCTTTCCCAACGGTGATGTATGACATGATAATTTTCCTTACCTGTTAGCGGCTGCGTTTTGGTCTGCGTAAAGAAATCTTCGGCCAATTCCATGCCTCTTGGTGCTCTTTGTCACGTGCCGTTTTCGTGAATTGAGCGCGCGCGTGCATGTTCCAGCCGGCGCTGAACACGCTCGATTTCGTGCAGCGTCACATGCTGGGCGAGGTCCTTCGGGAAAAACAGATCCAGGGTCCAACCGAGCGCGACGCGCAGCTTCTTTTCGAAGCGCGGCAATTTCATGAGGTAAATTGTTCGCCACAATCCCCACGCCAGAAGGCCGGAGACGTGGATGCCCAGGATATTGGCCACTCCCGCGCGCCGTCCGATGATCGCGAGTTGACCGAGCGTCGTGAACGAAAACAGCTTTGCCGGTTTCCCGCGAATTTTGGCGACGATGTTCTTCGCGCAGTGCCGGCCTTCACGCAATGCGTGCTGCGCCGTCGGAGGTTGGGCCCTCCCGGTTTTCACATTGGGGACCGAAGCGCAGTCGCCTACCGCCCAAATTCCCGGAAACCCAATCACCTCCAGGGTCTCATCGACCACGATACGATTTTTCTCCTTCTTGAACGGCAGAGTTTGTAAGACCGCATGAGGTGTCACGCCCGCCGTCCAGACGAAAGTGTGCGTGGCAATCGCATCGCCATTCTTGAATTCCACTCCTCGATCCGAGTAACCGCTCACTCTTGTTTCTGTCCGGATCTCGACGCCACGATCTGCGAGTTTCCGTTGCGCGAAGCGGCCGAGGTCTTCTCCGAGTTCCGGAAGGATCACCGCGCTCGGATGCACGAGCACGACGCGCACATCCTTTTTCGTGACGTTTGGGTAATAGCGCACCGCTTCGCGCACGAAATCGTTTAGAGCCCCGACCGTCTCCACGCCGGCAAAGCCGCCGCCGGCGACGACAAAAGTGAGCATGGTCCGGCGGATGACAAGGTCCTCAACCAGGCTCGCCATCTCCAACATTGCGAGCGCCTGATTGCGCAGGACAACGGCGTCACCTAACGACTTCATCGTCAAGGCGGACTCTTCCACTCCCGGCAGATTGAAGAAGCTGGTCTCCGAACCGAGCGCGAGGAGAAGATGATCGTAGGAGAGGATCTTCTTCTGACCGCGATCTACCCCGTAAGCGAGTGTAACATGCCGCTCGACGTGATCGATCGATTCCACGTCGGCAATGAGAACGTTCGTGTGTTTCAGCATCTGGCGCAGGGGACTGAGGATGTCGGTCAAATCGAGGTCGCCTGCCGCCACCTCCGGCAGCATGGGCGTGAACAAAAGGAAATTTTCGCGGCTCACGAGTGTGACCTCGATCTCAGAATCACGGGCGATGGTCTTGTCGAGATGCAGCGCGGCGTACAATCCCCCAAAGCCGCCGCCAAGAATGAGCACGCGTGTTTTTTTGTCCATAAGCGCTCGTCAGGTGCGCTTGACGTGATCGAGTCGCCGCAGGTTGAGCTCTGCGCTACGCAGGCGGGCGAAGTCCGCGTCAGTCGTGCCGTCGCCCAGCAATCTCTCTCCGTCTTGTGCGACCAGTGCCAACACCGCGCTATGGCCATTGAGATCCCAACCGAATATGCCAGGCGATGCGAGGTCTTCGGTGCAGTCAAGTCTCTGTGCCTCGTCTTCCCGGTACAAAAAATTGCGATACCAAACGGGATCGCGCAGAAAAAACGCGTTCGTCTGTGCAACCACTGCTGGCACGTTGGGATATGAGCGAAAAATGAAATGCTCACCCTGCGAATAGCTTTCGAAACTGAAATCATCGTTCTCTCGATGCAGAGAATGAGAATCGCGACCTGAAAAGAATAAGCGCACCTTTAGTTTTACGCGTTCATTGGTGCGGCCGATTAATGTCCACGCAATTATGACCGAAGAACTTCCGCGAGGGATGAAGATTTCCTGTTCGAGAGCGAGCTTGTCGGTGAGCTGGAAGAGCCAGCGAGGCCACGGCGTCGATTCAAACTTGGCGATGTGCGACGCTCCGTCGGGATGAATGACATCGGGTGCGTAACGATGCGAGGTGAGCGAACGAGTTTCGCCATCGAACTCAACCTGCGCATCGAAGCCATTCACGAGCACCAGGACACTGGCGTCCGAATTTGTCTGCGCAAGCAGCAGCGAGTGATAACCGCGGGTTCGAATGCCTGAAGCCGTCCCGGAGGCAAACCCGCCGAACCCGTTTGGCTCAATCCATTCGTCTATAGAATGTGCGAAATCGTTCATCGTCGCGAAGGTTGCAGCACAAGCAGAGATAGGATTACGAGTTAACAGAGTTCTGTGTTAGCGGAAAAACCAAACGCCCATAAATCCGACGAGGGGGCTAAGCAGGACGAACCACAAGAGCACGGGTTCCATCAGAGACCGGTCTGTCATGGCCTGAAGCTAGGCTCCACCATTAAAGAGCCGCCATTGCACGTGCGCGGGATTTTTTAGTCTCCCGTTCGGGGTGGTTATCGCTCCCTCTTTTGGTTGACGCCGTAAACGCAATGACACGATCGGACGGGAGGAAGTTGAAGTGCAAGTTCTCGAAGAAGAACGCTCTCGGCCGATCTGGAACCAGCTGCCGCGAATTGACCGCGCGCCGATCTTGCGGGTAGAAAGGTGTGATGAGAATCGAATCGCTCGCGCGTTTTCGTCTGGCCCAACTGCCCACAGCAATTGAAGAATTGAAATCGTTTTCGCGAGAACTCGGTGGGGCGGAGTTGCTCATCAAGCGCGACGATCAGACCGGCCTGGCGCTTGGCGGCAACAAGACGCGCAAGCTCGAGTTTCTCGTCGGGCAGGCGCTGGAGCAAGGCGCGGACACGCTGGTCACAGCGGGCGCGGCGCAATCAAATCATTGTCGCCAAACCGCCGCGGCCGCGGCGAAGGCGGGTTTGCGTTGCGAGCTTTTGCTGAACGGCACGAAACCCGAGTTGCCGAATGGCAACTTGCTCCTCGATGAATTGCTCGGCGCGCGCATCCACTGGATTCAACCGTCAGAGCGCGTAAGCAAACTGCGCGAGCTTCCAGATCAACTTCGCAAGGGCGGCCGCAAGCCATACGTGATTCCCGTTGGCGGGTCCAATGGCGTCGGTGCAGCGGGCTACGTGCTGGCAATGATTGAGCTGGTCGAGCAGTTGCGTAGGATCAATCGGCGAGCAAACCACGTCGTCTTTGCTTCAAGCTCCGGTGGAACGCAGGCGGGCATGGTTGTTGGTGCGAAGGTCACGGGCTTCGGTGGCCAGTTGCATGGTGTGAGCATTGACAAGGACGACGGCGACGGCGTGCCTTACGAAGACGAACTGGCGGACATCGCGAACGAGACTGCCAAATACATCGGCTTCGACGCGCAGTTCACGGCCACCGATTTCAACGTCTTGTACGAATATCTCGGCGCCGGCTATGGCGTAGTGAGCGACTTGGAGCGCGAGGCGATTCGTCTGCTCGGTTCGCGTGCCGGCATCGTGCTCGATCCGGTTTACACCGGTCGTGCGATGGGAGCGCTGATTGATTTGATACGCAAGAAAACGTTCAGATCGGATGAAACGGTTTTGTTCTGGCACACCGGCGGGGCGCCGGCGCTGTTTGCCTACGCGAAGGATTTAATTTGAAGCGACGCCGGCGGGCGGTTCTGGCTGTAGTCACGGTCCCGCGCCTGCGGGATCGCCGTGCAGACAAAACGCCCCGACTGAGCGGGGCGGCTACAGCGCTGCCGTTTCCGTCGGATATTAATGAGAAGCTTTTAAGCAGTCGGAACGGTGCCGCCGTCGATGACATACTCCGTGCCGGTGATGGAGGCGGCGCGCGGGGAGGCGAGAAAGGCGACGAGGTCCGCCACTTCTTTCGGTTGGGCCGGACGGCCGATCGGTATGCCGCCGAGTGATTTCATCAAACCCTGGCGCGCACCCTCGTAATCGGTGCCCGTCTTCTTCGCCAGTTCCGTGACCAGACGCACGGCCGCTTCCGTCTCGACCCAGCCGGGCGAAACCCTGACTACGCGGATGCCTTTCGGGCTCACTTCCTTGGACAAACCTTTGCTGTAATTCGAGAGCGCGGCCTTTGCCGCGGCATACGCGATGGTGGCGTCGGGCAGCGGCAACTCC
>JBEEGY010000245.1:0-8339 GCA_041167145.1 Verrucomicrobiota bacterium | reverse complement strand
GATTTGCGGTGTCGGCTCGTTCTTCGGGAAGTAGCTTCTCCAGCGGTGCTTGCTGTATCTCGCGGCGGGCATCGTCCACGCCGCCGTTCGCAAAAAGCACCGCGGCGTGAACGGCGAGGGCAGAGGGCGATAGCGCGTGTGGCGCGACCTGAATATTTGCATACGCATCGAGTGCAGCGGCAGGCCGATGTTGTTTGAGACGCGCGAGAGCGAGCAGGGTGCGATGAGGCAGGCTGGCCGGTTCGCGTTTTACCAATTGTTCGGCCAGATGTTCGATCGCAAGCAGTTCCGAAGAGGTTGAGAGTTGCGAATTGAGAGTTGAGTCGTTGGGCAACAACAGCAATCGCGTGTAAGCCTCGTCGTTCTGAATGGCGGTATCGTTGGGCCAAATTTGCAACATGTCCGCCAGAACACTGTGAATTTTTTTCGTGTCCCGGCTCGCCTGCACCATGCGAAGCCGGCCTTGCTGCACGATCCGTAACTTGGGCATTTCGGCCGCGGCGGATCCGTAAGCAACTCTCGCAACGTCGAGCGCACCGTTCTTCTCCGAGTACTCGGCGAGAGTCAGAAGTTTTTGCACGTCGTTGCCGGCGGCTTCGAGTGCGCGCTGCCAATTATTTTCAGCGGCGGCTTTCTCGCCGAGCTGGGCATTGACCCGCGCGAGATACATCCTTTGCAGGACAGGATCGAGCGGGAAACGTTCGCCCTCGAGCAGTTGTTTGATCTCGTCCCAGCGCCCAAGTGCGCCCAGTGCGTCAACGTGTTGGAGAAAAAGTTCTCGTGTCTGCAGCGCCTTCTCGAGCGGAATCGTTTCGAGTTCACGTTGGTACTCACCATGTCCGTTCAACCAGGTGGCCAGTACTACGAGCGATGTTACGTCGGCATCCTTCCATTGCGAGATCGCGCGATCAACGCACGCATTCTTGTCGGCCGGATTTTCGTGAATTTGTAAATCGAGCGCTACGAGTTTTTGCGGCGCTTTCGCAAGTGGATGATTCTCGATCGCATGAACGAGTTCCGTCGTTTTCATACTTAGGGAATTCTCGGAATTCGCGGGTGATGAAAGCGCCCGACGAGCAAGAAGAATCAGGGCATCGAGCGCAATGTCAGTTTTTTCTTCGGCCAATTTCGCAATCCGAGACCACGCATCGGCCTGGGATTGTTTGTCGGTTTCGCTCTCGCCAAAACTTGAGGCCTGTAGTTCAAATAAGGCAGCTTGCAATCGTTCGCGCTCCGTCGCCTTGGCGTTATCGAGGACTTTCTTGAGATCGCTCTGCGCTTCGTTCAGCATTCCTTTCTGCAGCGCGAGCTGAGTAGCGAGCAACCAATCGATCGGTGCGGCATTGTTTCCGTCGTTCGCGAGCAGCGCGTTAATCGCCGCGGTAGCGCGCTCGGTGTCCGCTGACATCAACGCAATTATCGCTTCATCTCGTCGATCTTCGTGCGTGAGTTTTTGTTTTTTCTCAAGCAGAGCCCAGAATTCAAGCGCCTGTTGTTGTCGGGTCCGCGAGAGATAACGCGCCACGGCCCGGAGTGCCTGCGGTTCGGCGGGACGAAGTTGATACGCCGCGACCGCTTCGTCCCGCGCATCGGTCCATTTTTGCTGGTCGAGAAATGCGAAAGCTTTTACTGCGTGTCTACGCGCCTGCCATCCTTTGATAGCGCCGCGCGCCGGTCGACCCGCGAAAAACACGAGTGCAACCAGCGCCAGAGAGATGCCAATCGCGATCCCGACATTACGGAATTTGCGCCGGCGGAGACGCAGCTCCTCCGCGGTGAGCATATAATCGTCGGCGCGGCGCATTTAAGTTTGAAAAGTTTGGCGAACGGCGATCACTCGGCAAAAGGTGTAGTGGCGGGCGTGTCGCCCGCCCGAGGTTGGATTGCCTTTATTTGCTACCTTCCTGACTCGAAATTCGAATGATCTCCGGCAGCATCGCGGCGAACTCCGTTTCGGCATCCTCGGCGCTTATTTCGCGCGGTGTCATCATGACGAGCTCCATCACTTGCTGTCCCGGATTGCGCAGGCCTTCGCGCACGACTCTGTAACGATCTGCCAACCCCCAGTGCGCCGGTGTGGAGGCAAGATCAAACTGCGTGACGGAATTTTCTTTCGCCAGCACGAAGTCCTCGCGCATGCAGAAAAACGCGTGGGCAAATCGCTGTGGCTGATTAGCAATGTCTCGAACGAAGCTGAAATGTCGAAACGGCAACGCGAAATCTTGAGCGATCCGATAGTCGCGGAGACCGTTGTCTGTCAATGTCTTCCAGCCGGTGTTTGGCAGACAAATGTCGGGCCGGTGTGCGCGCGCGCGCAAGATCGTTGATGTCCCCGGATTCCACCGAAAGAAGAACAACGAACACAACCCGCGCTTATTGTCCTGCGATTGAAGCAATTTATTATCTAATTCGCGGCGCGGCGTCTCATTCGATAGCGGCCAGGAAGCTTCGCGCCCTTCGTCAAAGCGCAGCGTGCTTCTTATTCCTTCATCGATCCGGATCTCGCGAAAACCTGGAGTCGACTCCGGCCATCGCGCGGTCCAGTGAACGTGCGGAATCATGTTCAACTCATGCGAGCGATACCATGCTCCCGTGACGATCTCGACGAGCACAATCCAAGACAGGACGAAAAGAAGTTGAGCAGTTGAGGAAGGTTGAGATGTTGAGGAGTTCTGATTGCCGACTTCTGATTTTTGATCTCTGACTTCTAACCCTTTTCTTCCGAGCAGCGCGGCCAGGCCGATCGAACCGGCGAACACCGCGGCGACAATCAGGTAACCCGTCACATTGTGCCAACGATCTACAGCGGAAATGTTTTGAGTTGCGGCAACCCAAACGAGAAAAAATGCGCGGAAACAATTTGCGAGAAACGCGATAGCCAACGCGCCCGCCAGAAGCAGGACGCGTCGCGCAGCCGAGAGCCGCTTTAGTTCACCGAAGAGCAACCCGATCATGAGAGAGGTCTGCAACGAGCGGACCCCGCTGCAAGCTTCGTTCACGCCGACGAGTCCGTTGCTGACACGGATCAAGCTTCCTTCGAGTTGGGCCGGAATCCCACACAGGCTCGCCGTTTCAGTGGCGACTGCCGCGACGATGCGCATCAGCCCTTGAACGATTGGTTGCTCGATTGGGCTTACCCAAGGCACGGCGACGAAAAAGAATCCGATGGGAAATGCAAAATGGCGCAACCAAGGTTTTCCGCCCGCGCACCAGATCACGAGCAGCGTGAACGCCGCAACCGCCCCGGTGTGAATCCATCCGAGGGGGCGCCAGTCCGGGTTTCCAATTTCAAAGAGGCGGATCGGCAGGAGCAAGGCAAGCGCACCCGCCGCGATGAGAATGGCAATTGCGTTGACTCCATTGCTCGCCGGTTTTCGATTTCCAATTTCCCTCGGACGATCTTCCCATCTCAGCCAAAAAAGATAGAGGGCAAGAAATGGAACGAACCAGCCGTAGTTATACTGTTCGTTGATCGTCCATTCACCACTGAGTTGCCGGCAGAGGATGAACCACAGGGCGCCAAGCGTGAGCAAAAGCAGAGCCGTCCGCGTCATTAACCGCGATCGCGTGGAAGGCTGCGCCTCCGTTTCGTTCGCCGCCGAGACAAGGTCAGTCTGCAAGCGGACAAGATATTCCAATTCTATCGCGGGAAAAACATGATTACGCTCTCTGGGTTGTGATGTCCGGGAAAGAAAATACGCCTGTCCGAACGAAACAGATTCTCGGGATTAAATTTTTCGACGGCAGCGCTGAGGAAGCGGTCGCGCACGCGGCTCGTCATGGTGGATTGATTGTGGCGCCGGCTGCGCCCTCCCTCGTGGCTTTGCAGTACGACGAGGAATATCGTCGTGCTATCTGCGACGCCGATCTCGCGATCGCGGACAGCGGCTGGATGGTCTTGTTCTGGCGAATCTTTTCCGGCCAACATCTCACGCGAATCTCCGGCCTGACATTTCTCAAGCGCCTGCTCGAACTTCCCGATGCACGCGAGTTTGGAAAAATCTTTTGGGTGTTACCTGGTGAGACCGCGAAAGCGAAAACGCTTTCCTGGTTAGGCACGCGCGGTTTAGCCGTGACTGCGGACGATTGCTACGTAGCGCCGCGATACGAAGGTCTCGTCGAGGATAGGACTGTGCTCGAGATTGTAAGAACGCGGCGGCCCGCCCACATTGTCATCGCTGTCGGTGGCGGAAGGCAAGACAAGCTGGGATTCTACCTAAAAGAAAATCTTGAATACCGGCCGGCGATTCATTGCATCGGCGCCGCTCTTGGATTTTTGACCGGCGACCAAATTCCAATCCCAAATTGGGCCGATCGCTTTTACCTTGGCTGGTTTCTGCGACTCCTGTCGCAGCCGCGTGTTTTCATTCCTCGTCTCTGGAGCGCGCGCCAGCTGCCGGGACTCATTATTAGATTCGGCCGGAATTTACCGCCTCTGCGGAAGCTTTAGACGGGAGAATCGGAAACTGCGTTTGCCTGTCCCGTATCTCCTCCACAACATTCGCTGGATTTCCACGGACGAGAGAATTGGGTGGAACGTTCTCAAAGACGACACTGCCAGCAGATACAACCGCACCTGATCCAACCTCAACGCCGGGCCCGATGAACGCACAAGCCGCTACCCAACTGCCGCGGCAAATGGTAATCGGCGCTACTTTCAATTTAAAGTCTTCCCGTAGAAAATCGTGGCTGCCCGTGCAAAGATAGGCGCGCTGACTGACGCAGACATTCGATTCAATCAGCACCTGCGCGAGACTCAGAATCCCAACATCCTCGCCGATCCAAACGTGCTCGCCTATAATCAGACGCCACGGAAAGGAAATGTTCACATTGGAGCGAATGACGAATCCACGACCGATCTTTGCGCCGAACGTGCGCAAGAGAAATGTGCGAAGAAACGATGGCCACGGAATTGAATTTTGAAAAAACACAATTCGTGCTGCAACCCAGAGCGCTTCCTTCCACGGTGGTGCGCCGCGATCGAAATCCAAATTGTCATACCGGTGTAAGTCCATTAAATCGCGGAGCGAGCGACAGATTAAGTTCGCGGACGCTTATAGAAAAGGTAAAATGCCGCGACTTTCGTTTCGTCGATGCCTGACAACATCTTATTAGTGTTGATAGCGTTGAAACCGCATTGTTCGTCGTGCTATCAGATTTCTGGAAAGGATCATACCCCGCGCTCGACCAATCCGATTTCGCGCGGCGAGGTAAAGGTGGAGAAAAGAAATCCCGGTCCGATCGAGTTAGGAAATCGCTGATTTGGTCTGCAATGATATCCGAGCGGTACGGTGACGTTTAAAGCACACGATGCAACATTTCGTGGACACAACCATTAAGCCATATGTGGTTAGAAACAGATATCGGCGCGTTTGCGAGATCGGAGCAAGCCAAGGTGAGATTGCGGACAAGCTGTCAGACGTTGATTCCATTGACATTACTATTGTTGATCCCTGCTGGGATGCCGATCTTTGCGAGAAATATCGGAGCAACAAAAAAGTTCATGTCCAAAAAGGCATAAGTCTGCAAGTTCTTCCACAAATATCACAACCCTTCGATTGCATTCTCATAGATGGGGATCACAACTGGTTCACCGTTTACAACGAACTTCGGACTCTTGAGCAAAGAGCATTACTCAAGGAGGGAGGAACGATTTTCCTTCACGACGTCACCTGGCCTTATGGGAGAAGAGATATGTATTACCAACCAGAACTGGTACCCGAGGAATTCCGGCACCCCTATGCGAAGAAGGGTATTTCATATGGGCAGCCAGGGCTTTCAAATACAACAGGACTCAATGCACATTTTTATAACGCTGTGCAAGAAGGCGGGCCAAGGAATGGAGTATTAACAGCGATCGAAGACTTTCTAAGGTCAAGTGAGATCAACTATAGGTTTTTTTATATTCAACAGGAATTTGGATTAGGCGTCCTTCTTAAACCGGGAAGCCAGACTAGCAGCGTTGCTTTCGAGACTCTGCATTTCAGAGCTGTGTTAATAGGACTGTGGAGGGCAAGCCGAAGGTCTGTAGCCGCTGCATTGAGAAAATTGGGAGTAAGATCCTAATCTTCCGGCCATGACAATCCTAAACTCGATAAATTTATAGTTTTGCGATCTGGAATGTGCTTGGAGAATTTAGAGCATTAGTTTCGGCATTATGATGTCGAGTTGTATGATCCGGAATCATATGCAGCGCGAGACGTACGGTTCTACTAGTGACTAATCACCAATGAGCGCATCAGAAAATCTTTGGGTCTTTAACTTTTTCACTTTTCACATCTGGAATGTCCTCTGACACCATTATTACCGTCGATAACCTCGGGAAGCGCTACTCGTTGCGACATCAGAGCAACAAGCGCTACACCGCGTTACGCGATGTGATCGCTGAGAAGGCGAGAGGTCTTTTTCGGCGGGATGGCAGTAATGGCGATGCGCAATCCGAGGAAGAATTCTGGGCGCTTCGCGCCGTCTCCTTTGAGGTAAAGCGCGGCGAGGTCGTCGGAATTATTGGCCGCAACGGTGCCGGCAAATCAACGCTGCTGAAAATCTTGTCGCGCATTACGGAACCGACCGAAGGGAAAGCAAGGATCAAGGGTCGCGTCGCGAGTTTGCTCGAAGTTGGCACTGGGTTTCATCCCGAACTGACAGGCCGCGAGAACATTTTTCTGAACGGCGCAATTCTTGGAATGAGCCGCGTCGAGATCAAGGCGAAGTTTGACGAGATCGTCGCCTTCGCTGAGGTCGAAAAGTTTTTGGATACCCCGGTGAAACGCTACTCCTCTGGAATGTATGTGCGCCTGGCCTTCGCCGTAGCCGCGCACTTGGATCCCGAGATTTTGATTGTGGACGAGGTGCTGGCAGTGGGGGATGCGGAGTTTCAAAAGAAATGCTTGGGCAAGATGAAAGACGTGAGCACGAGCGGGCGGACGATACTTTATGTAAGTCACAACATGTCTTCAGTCGTTAACTTGTGCAGCCATGGATTAGTACTAAAAGGCGGCCAACTCATTGTAGATACGACGGCTGAGGGAGCTGTGAATGCGTATTTGCAGCACACGATGGAAGATGCCTCGGAAGATCCCCACGTCCTGTTTGCCGGAAAAACTCCTGCTTCCGACAATTGCGCTATTACTCGAATTGAGATGCTGGACAAGAATGATCGCCCGAAGCCATCGCTCCGTCCCAATGACTTCGTGAAACTGCGCATCTGGTTCCATAATGTTTCGCGCACACCGCAAGGCTCAATCCTCATCCAATTAACGTCATTGCAAGGAACCATAATTTTACAGTTGGAATCCAACCCGCAACACGTGTCTCCGTTAGCCTTGGAGCCCGGCATCCGGTTCGCGGATTGCAGCATCGAATCCCTTCCATTGTTGGAAGGACAATATTTCCTGAGCGCCGGCCTGGCCATTTATGGCGTGCGCATGTTGTCTTGGTTGTCGGACGTTGCAACGTTGGTCGTTTCTGAACCATTGCCAGAAGGCGAAACGCACATGAGTCGCCATCGGGCAGGTGTGATAATTGTGGACAGCCGGTGGGAGTGTCAGGAAGCAACGGCGCAACCCGACTTTGTCTCGTCGGTTCGATGATGCTTAGCACTCGATTCAAAGTGGAAAATGGGCAGTTAGATCGCGGGAATTCCTCAGGGCCAACCGGCTCACCAACGATTTGGTTTTACGTCCCTCAGGAAGATTTTGCCGTGGCGCAAAGTCCGGACGGCTCAACCGAATTCCTGCAAAGACCTTCGTGTCATTGGACGTTGCTAACTTACTTGCGACTCAAACGACATATCGGCCATTGCCGCCTTACATCGGTGCTGCCAACCGCAGGGCTGCTCATAGCCCACCGTATTTCCGTGCCCTTCAAATATCGACCGCCCACCGGGCTCCTCTTTATCTGCATCTGTGGCGACGCTACTCCCCATCCGTACGCCCACATCCAAGTCGTGCAAAATCCCGCGCAGACAACGCTTGTTAGGAGCAGCTTCCACGTCCCTTTTTGGCCACAACGTGATGTCATTCCACGCGAACTCGGACGCGGGGATAAATTTGAGAATGTCGACTATTTCGGAGTCCCGGAACATTTATCTTCCGAACTTCGCTCCCCCGAGTGGGTGCAATTTCTGGCAAACATGGGATGTCAATGGCGGTTGCGAGAATTCCACGAGTGGAACGATTTCAGTACTACGGATGTCGTCGTCGCCGTGCGGTCGTTTGATAGTGATCCATATAATCACAAGCCACCTTCCAAATTGGTCAATGCCTGGAGGGGCGAAGTGCCCGCGGTTCTAGGACCCGAGTCTGCGTATGGTGCCTTACGGCGAAGCGATGCGGATT
>JBEEGY010000244.1:0-5828 GCA_041167145.1 Verrucomicrobiota bacterium | reverse complement strand
CCATACTTTTCAGACACGAACTGCACCGAAGTGTTGCATTCCGCGGCGCGCGCCCGAATCACGTCTTCAGCCTGTGGCAGCTGCGGTGCCGAGACGACCGGAGCCTTTCCCTTGATGATTCCTGCTTTTTCGCCGGCGATCTGTTCCAGCGAGTCGCCGAGCCATTTTTGATGATCGAGATCGATCGGTGTGATGACCGCGACATTTGAGTAAATTGCGTTGGTAGCGTCGAGTCGCCCACCGAGGCCGGTTTCCAAGACGACGATGTCGATCTTCGCGTTAGCAAAATATTGCAGCGCGAGCGCGGTGGTGATCTCAAAAAAAGTTGGGTGCGGGTCCCAACTCGCGACGAGATCGCGAATTTCTGTCAGGCCGCTGGCGACGGTGTCTTCCGAAATCATTTCGCCATTCACGCGAATGCGCTCGCGGAAGCTGATGAGGTGAGGGGAGGTGAAGAGGCCGCTACGGCAGCCTTGTGCGCGCGCGATCGAATCGATCATCGCGCAGACCGACCCCTTGCCGTTCGTGCCCGCGACATGAATCACGCGGGCCTCGCCAAGATCGACATGCAATGCGTCGATCAGTCGCCAGATATTTTCGAGACCGAGTTTGATCCCAAATAGCTGCAACCCGTAAAGCCAGGCGAGCGCGTCGCGATAGTTCACTGCGCGGCGTAAAAGTAACCGAGCAGCTGGCTCACTTGCTCGCGCATCTTTTTGCGGTGCACGATGATGTCGATCAAGCCGTGTTCCTCGAGAAATTCCGCGGTTTGAAATCGCTCGGGCAAATCCTGGTGCGTGGTTTCCTTGATCACACGCGGTCCGGCGAACCCGATCATGCTTTTGGGTTCGGCGATGATAACGTCGCCCAGCGAAGCAAAACTGGCCATGACCCCGGCCGTGGTCGGATTGGTCAAGATCGACAAGTAGGGCAGCCGTTGTTCCGCATGTCGGGCAAGCGCGCCGCTCGTTTTGGCCATTTGCATCAAGCTCAACATTCCTTCGTACATGCGCGCGCCGCCGGACGCAGCCACGATGATAACGGCCGCTTTCTCCTCTGTGCCGAACTCAATCACACGCGTGATTCGTTCTCCCACGACCGAGCCCATGGTGGCGGCGAGAAAACTGAAATCCATCACCGCGATGGCGACTTTGTAACCCTCGAGCATGCCATGGCCGCTGATCACGGCGTCATACAACCCGGTGATCTCATGATATTTTTTGAGACGATCTTTGTAACTGGCCATCCCTTGAAACCGCAGCGTGTCGATTGACCTCAAATCGGCGTCCATTTCGACGAAGCTTCCGGGATCGAGCAGATTGTCGATCCGGTCCTTGGCCGAGAGCTCGAAGTGATAATCGCACCGCGGACAAACCCGCAGGTTCTGGTTGAGCTCGATTTCGTGAATCGTCTCATTGCAGCCGGGACACTTTTGGAAAAGGCCGTGCGGGATGTCGCGTTTCTTGCGAGTTTGCGTTCTGATTGCCGGTTTTTTGAAAATGGCCATGGAAATTATGCGCGCGCCGCGGTCGCGGCGTGAACGGAACTGGCGCCCGCTTCCTTGAGCACGCGCGCACATTCGCTCACGGTGGACCCGGTCGTCAAAACGTCGTCGATCAAAAGCACGCGCAATCCTCGCACGTCCATCTTCCTTCGTAAACGGAAGGCATTCCTCAAGTTTTCCATGCGCTCGGTGCGGTCAAATGCAGTCTGCGTCGTTGTGTAACGGGTGCGTTCCAGCGCCGGTTTCGTCAAGATCGACATCTTCGTGCTGAGCGAATTCGCGAGGAGCGCCGCCTGATTAAAACCGCGCTCGCGTTCGCGCGCCGGATGCAACGGGACTGGAACAATGACGTCAAAATGTCGGCCACGGAGACGCGTGTCGTTCAAGGCGGTGCCAAGCCACTGTCCGAGAAGATGGCGCAAATGCGTCTGCTTGCCGTACTTGAAATCGAGAACGACCCGGCGAACGATGCCGCGGCTGCGATACGCCGAAACCGCGGCTTCGAAGTGCAGGCGGCGATGTTCGCAGTTCGCGCAATTGAATTGGCCAGTAATCGCGCCGGCAAACGGTTCGGAACATCGCTCGCAAAACGGCGGGACAATGCGGACGACTTTGTCGTCGCACGCGTCGCAAAGATATTCGCCCGCCTCCACGCTTTCCCCGCAAATCGCGCAGACCGGCGGATAGAGGAGCGAAAAAATCGCGCCGAAGCGGTTAAGTTTTGCGAGGTTCATAGTGCTTTATCCAGCCGCGCATCAATAGCCACGTCAAGCAACCGATGCCGAGCGGCACGATTCCCACGAGCAAATTCCTTCCCAGCCACGGCAGCATGATCGTTTGGACATTGGTGAATTGTCCCACTGTGCCGTTGGCAAAGATCCAGCCGGCGTGCAAACCGATGGGCAGCCAAAGCGAACGCGTTTGCATGCGCGCGTCGGCCAAAATCAAGCCGATCAGGAAAAGCGTGGCGAAACTAGCGGCCAGTAACATCGGATCGGCAAATTGCGCGAATACGCGCGCCATCGAATTAAATCCCGACGTCCAGGTTACGATTGGCGATGTCTGGTCCGGCGCTTTGAGGAAATGGGCGATCGAATAGAACCCCGATGTCAGCAAGATCGGCATGTACCTTTGGCCGGTTCGCAACAGGATGCCGAGAATGAATCCGCGAAAGAAGACTTCTTCAATCGCCGGAACAGCCACAGAAGTCGGAACAAGTTTGGCCAGCCCCAGCCAATTAACGGTTGGGCTTATCGAATAAACGCCGATGAAGACGAGCGCCGCGCCGCCGCAGAACAGCGGAATGCCGGCGAGCAGAAACCCGGCAAACAGATCGCGTGTCCAACTTGGATTCGGCACGAGCTCGAAGTCGCGCATGCTGCGGAGTTGAAGAGATCGCAGTAACGGCCAAAGCAAAATCAGGGCGGCGACAAGGAGGGCGCGCCTGAAAAATCTTTCGAAGGGGACGTGCGCCAGAAATGGAAAGACGCCGTGCGCGGCAATCCATTGGCATGCCCAAAAGATGACGGGGGCGAGCAACGCGCCGATGAGAATTGTGGCCGCGAAGTAAACCAGTAATCTGACTGCGTCTTTCAAGGCGCTAATGTAAGATTTTCTTGCGATGCGGAGTCAACACATATGGAAGGAGAAAGATGAGGACGGGAGGAAGAGGGAAGTCCGCGTGACCAAGTTTGGCGGCAATTGGAAGTTCCAGGCCAAGTTTAAAGACGACGAGCATTGGACCTATTACGATGTTCCGCTCATGGAGGATTTACTGGCACTGAGGGATATCCTCTTTCGCAAGTACCAGCGACGACGCGCTTCGGCTGAGGACGTCGAGTCGGTCGACAAATTAATTCGTGACCGCAAAGATAACGAATAACGGTTCGCCCCTCACCTTAATTCGAAAGGGAAAACGTTTTACAAAATTTGAGTGCGAAGATTCAGCAGATGCATGACGAACTTCAGGGTCTGAAGACTCTGCCCTTTGTGAAGGAGATTCGGCAATGTGGTTTCATCGCGGGAATCGAACTGACATCGCCATCGGGCGCAGCGAAGTCAGCCGCCGATGTTTGTTTGGCCGCGCGGAGTCGCGGTTTGCTCACCCGGCCAATACGCGGCGTGATTGTGTTGATGCCGCCGCTCTGCATCACATCAGAAGAGCTCACGGCCGCAATCGAAGCCATCCGAAGTTCGATTGTCGATTGTAGCGGGTAAAGGCAGAGTGCTGTTACCGAGCACTGGTATTCATTGTGCCGTCATCCTGAACGAAGTGAAGGACCTCTCACGAGCTGATCGATCACGCTAATCCAATTGTGTATCAACGCTCCGCAGGTGAGGTCCCTCGCCGTCTTCGCGGCTCGGGATGACACATACCCTCGAGGTGCGTTCAAGAAACGGTGATAATGTGATCGTGTCCATGCCGAAAAGAATCAGGATCGACAATTTGCTCGTCGAGCGCGGTTTGTGCGAAAGCCGCGAAAGTGCGCGACGATCGGTCATGGCCGGCGAAGTGAAGATCGGCGAACAAATCGCAGCGAAATCATCGCAGCTTGTCGATCTCGACGCGACGGTCACCGTGGCCGCGCCGCAACGCTTTGTCGGCCGCGGCGGACTGAAGCTGGAAGGCGCGCTCGATTTTTTTCATGTCGATGTTAAGGGAAAAATCGCGCTCGATATCGGCGCTTCCACCGGCGGGTTCACCGATTGTCTTCTGCAACGCGGTGCGGCGAAAATTTACGCGGTCGACGTTGGCCATGGACAACTGGCTTGGAAAATCAGAAATGATCCGCGCGTCGTGGTCCTGGAGAAAGTGAACGCGCGTTCCTTGTCGCGCGAACAGATTCCGGAACTTTTCGATCTTGTCGTGATCGACGTCTCTTTCATTTCGCTCACGTTAATTCTGCCGCCAGCCTTCGAGTTATTAGGTCCGGAGGGCATAATTCTCGCGCTGATTAAGCCGCAGTTCGAATTGGCACGCCAGGATGTGGGCCGCGGCGGAATCGTGCGCGACCCAGCGTTGCACGAGAAAGCACAGCAAAAGATAGCAAAATTTGCCGAAGCGGCCGGTCACCGCGTAATTGGCCTTGTGCCATCGACAATCACCGGGACAGACGGTAATCAAGAGTTCTTCATATGCCTCCGAAAACGATCGGCCTGATTGGGCACACCGGGAAACCCGCCGTGGCCGAATTGATCAACGCCGTCGCGGAAGAGTTTTCGCGTCATTCGATTTCGATCTTGATCGAAAAGGAAACGGCCGAAATTGCCGGAAAGAAATCGAACTATTCGATCGCGCAACTGGGGACGGAGGCCGACCTGCTCGTCGTGCTGGGAGGGGACGGAACCATTCTGCACGTGGTTGGCCACCTGGGCGAAGTCATCAAGCCGGTCTTCGGCATTAACGTGGGCTCTCTGGGCTTTCTGACCTGCGCGAATTCCTCCCAATATCGCGAAGCGGTGGAATGCATCGCGAAGGATCGAATCAATTTTAGTCAGCGGACGCTTCTGGAAGCGCGCGTAAAGATGGGCGGAAAACAGACTGGAAAAATGATGGCGCTAAACGACGCCGTCCTGAGTCGGGGCGAGATTTCCCGTCTCGTGCGATTGCGGACCCGGGTGAATGGGGAATCGCTTACCGAATTCAACGCGGACGGCTTGATTGTGGCAACCGCGACCGGCTCCACCGCCTATTCGCTTTCGGCCGGCGGACCGATTCTCGATCCCGAATCGGGAGTGCTTGTAATCACACCGATCTGTCCCCATGTCCTCACGAACCGGTCAATTATCGTCGCGGAAGCTTCGATAATCGAAATTGAAGTGAGCGAGCCTGATTATCCTGTTTTTCTAACCGTGGATGGCCGCGATCCGGTGCGCATGGATTTCGGTTCGGTTGTAACAATCAGAAAAGCCAAGAAAACGCTGCCGCTGGCGGTGATGCCCGATGTTTCCTTCTTCAGCGTCGTCCGGCAGAAACTGAAGTGGAGCGGTAGCAGTATCGGGGCGACTACGCGGGTGCCGCCGTAGTCACTGGGGAAGCGATGGCGCCACTCAGTTCAAAAAACAAAGCTGCGTTGGTCATTGTGGCCCGGTGCCTTGTATTGAGCGTGTTTGGCTGGCTTTGCTCGTGCGATGCCGCCAATCTCTTTGCTCCCGATCTGCGGGAGATTGCCGGAGGCTACCGCTTGAAACGAGCGGCCGATCCCCACCGGTTTTCTTTGATTACGCCACATGAAAGCGGCGGTCTCATTATAGATGAAATTGGCTGGCGCAAACCGATCATTGTCGCGAGAGCGTCCGGATCTGAATACTGGGACGTTATCAA
>JBEEGY010000243.1:0-6246 GCA_041167145.1 Verrucomicrobiota bacterium | reverse complement strand
GATGTTTTCGGCTGCCGTAATTGGCCTCTCCTCCCAAGTTGCTTATGGCGATGGTGAGCCCGTGGCGCTGAGCTCAACGGATTCGAAGGTCGACCTCGGTTCCTCCGATTCCAAAGTTGTCACAACGGACGACTTGGGAACTGGAAATTACTCGAAGTTTCCGTTTCACGTCTCCGCATCAGTTCGCGGCGGATATGACGACAACATTACCACCAGCAAGATAGACCCACAGAAATCTTGGTTCACGAATACCGGGTTGGCGCTTACCTACGATTTCGGCAGTCCTCGGACCCAGTTGAGTCTCCAGACCGGCGGCGGGTTCACCTACTATTGGGATCATCCGAACAATGTTGGATTCGATAACAACGATTATGACGTTAACGCTTACGTGAGTCTTTCTCTGATACACAAAGCGACGCCGCGGCTCACACTCAGCGTAGTGGGGTATGCCACGTATCAAACTGAGCCGGACTTTACTCTGGCGCTCGGACTCAATCGACGCAGCGGAAATTTCTTTTACACACAGGACAAATTCACTGTCGCGTATCTTTGGACGCCACGTTTTTCCACCGCAACCAGCTACACTTTCGGCGCGCTTAATTACGATGACAGCTCCATCGGATTCTTTGAGGACCGCATCGAAAACACCGTCGGAAACGAGTTCCGCTTTCTCATCTGGCCGACAACGACGCTCGTGGCCGAGTATCGCTTTCAAATCGTGACCTACGATAACGATATTATGCGAGATTCGACCACTCACTTTCTTCTGGGCGGCTTCGATCACAGCTTTAGCCCGCGTTTCAGTGCTTCATTTCGCGGAGGCGCTGAATTCCGGGATTACGAAGACGGTCCCAACCGCAGCTCGCCTTATTTCGAAGGCACGCTCAATTACGCTTTGGGCAAGAACACCTCGATCGCGTGGACGAATCGTTACGGGATCGAGGAACCGGACGTTCAGCTGAACCCGAGCCGAAAGACTTTCAGGACGGGATTGCGCGTGAAACATGATTTTACTCCGCGTATCACCGGCAATCTTGCCTTGTATTACGAGAACGACGACTACGACAGCGTCAACACGCCCACGGTCTTCAGTGCCGGATTTAATGAGGAAGCCTTCGATGCCGCGGTTTCTTTCCGCTATGCCATTACCCGTTTTCTGGGACTCGAAGCGGGCTACAATCACACCGAGGTTTCGTCGGACATCTTCCTGCGCGAATACAGCCGCAACCGCTATTGGGGCGGCGTCAATCTCGCTTTCTAAAAACCGCAACCGCGGTTTACTCCCCCGAAATTTCCGCTACGTTCTTCGTCTCTCGCAAAGGGACTCAGTATGGCACAAACCGACGAAGTTAAGCTCCATTTTCTCGATTACTGGCGCGTCATTCGCGTCCGGTGGATCCTGATCCTTTTGACCTTCCTATTGGTCATTATCACCACGGCGGTGGTTACTTATTTTCAACCCCGGGAATATCAATCATCGGTTTTTATCGAGGTAAAATCCACCGCGGAAAATCCCAGGATTTTTGGCACGGGAGACCCGAATGTGCCCGTGCACGACCCCCAATTGGCGCCGACCGTTTATCAGGTTATTCAGCGCACTGGAATTCTTTATCCGGTGATCGATGACCTGAAACTTCAAGATAGATGGGCCAGGGATGGCAATCGTCTGACTCGGGAGCAGGCTTACCGCACGTTGCGCGCCAAGCTCGACGTCGAAGAAGTGCGCAACACCGATTTGTTGCAGATCAGCGTGTTTGACACCAATCCGCAAGAGGCCGCCGACATCGCGAACAAGATCGTCTCCGTTTATCAGGACAAGCGCGTCGAAGAAGAGAAGGAAATTCTCAACCGCGCCGTTGCGACCATGAATGAGGAGGTTACAAAACAGCAGAAGAAAGTGGATGCGGCGGCGACCGAAGTGGCACGAATTCGCGACGAAGAACACATTGTCGATCTTAATCCGGAAGGAACGGAAGACTCGCAGGCGCCGGTCAATACCGTCGTTATCAAACAGGAAGGCGAAGTGAACGACGCCGAAACCAAGGTTGCAACTTTGTCTTCAAAACTCGAACAAATCGAAAAGCTCAAGGGCGAGGACTTGATGCGAATGTTATCAACCCTCGAGATTCAGGACCCGACCATTCAGAAAGTTTTGCCGAACTATCATGATGCGGTCGCGCAGGAGGCGCTCTTGCTCAATTCCGGCCTCGGCGAAAACCATCCCAAAGTGAAGGCTACTCGTGCGCAGAAGGAGGTCTTCACTAAACAACTTGAAGAACAGATGGCCAGCATCCGGGGCGCACTCGAGAAAAATCTCAAAACTGCGCAGACAACACGCGATGAGCTAAAGAAGCGCCTCGAGCAAATCAATGCAAAGCAGCTGCAAAGCAAGAACCTGGGCGCTAACTACACACGCGCTAAGAATTCTTATATAAAAGAGAAACTGCTTTTCGATGGAATCCGCACCCGCGCGCAAACTCAGACCATGGAGTTGGCCATGCCGCGAATGGCGTTGAGTGTTAAGCAGGTGGCCGAACCGCCCAGTTCAGCGGCGCGTCCGCGCGTAGGGTTGAACTTGATGCTGGGGGCAATGGTCGGCCTCGTCCTCGGTCTCGGTCTGGCGTTCTTTATCGAGTATCTCGATACCAGCGTTAAAACCATGGAGGACGTGGAAAGCCTTTTGGGTGTTCCTGTCCTGGCCATCATTCCCAAGGACATTCGACTTTTGCACAAAGAAGCAGGCGACACCCCGGATGCGGAGGCTTATCGAATTCTGCGCACCAATATTGAATTCAACCGTAAGAATCCCCAAGCGAATACTCTCTCGATCGTGAGCGGCGGCCCGGGGGAAGGCAAATCGACTACCATAGCCAACCTCGCTTTTATCTCCGCTCAGGGCGGTTATTCCACCTTGGTAATCGATGCCGACCTGCGTCGTCCCGTTCAGCACGACTTGTTCGACATCGACAACAAGATCGGACTAACCAATTATCTCACGACCGAGTTGCCATTGGATCGCGTGATTTTTCCCACGAAGGTGGAAAACCTTAGTCTCTTGCCGAGCGGGATTCTTCCGTCAGACGCAGTTGGTATTCTCAATTCGCAACGTATGTCGGATTTACTGTCCGAGCTGAAACTGCGTTACGATATCGTCCTGTTGGATTCACCGCCCATGCTCGGTGTGAGCGATGCTTCGGTCCTGGCCAGCGAAGTCGACCAGACCATTATTGTCGTCCAACACCGGCGGTTTCCGCGGGCTATGCTCACCCGGGTAAAACAGGCGGTCATCGGCGTCGGCGGAACTGTCCTCGGTGTAGTGCTTAACAATGTCGATCTAAAGCACGATCAGAACTATTACTACTACACGAACTACTACGGCTACTATCAGCCGCGCGACAAAGACACTCGCCGCGGCCGCAGCCGCAAGACCAGCGCGGCAACACCCGCGCGCAATGGCGCGTCTGACCTCGACGAATATTAAGTGCGCTCGCTTTACTACAGTTCGCTCCTCTTTTTCGGATTGGCCGCTATTGCTTTCGGCCAGGCGACTCTGCGCGTTGGCGATCCGGTCGAACTAAAGATTGGTGGTGTCCCGGCCGAAGAACAGGCACAGGTGAACAACATCTATACGGTTGATACCAACGGCTCAATCAATGTTCCCTACGTTAACAAGGTAAAGGCGGAAGGACTTACCCCTGCTCAACTCGCCCGTTCTATCGAAGAGACCTATCGCGCCAACAAGATCTATACGAACCCGAACATCACGATTTTGATGACGCCGACTTCGCGTTTTGTGAATGTGGGCGGCGCCGTTCGCACTCCCTCGCGGGTGCCATTCACCGAAGACATGACCTTGCTCGCAGCCATAAACGCCGCGGGCGGCTTCAACGATTTTGCCGATCAGAAACGCGTTCGTCTGCTGCGTGGCAGCGAAGCGAAAGTTTATGACGTTCGGCAATTTCGCCGTGACCCGTCGCAGGATGTCAAGCTTCAACCGGGCGACCGGGTGGAAATTCCGCAGAGTTTTTTCTAGTAGCCAGTCACTGATTGGCTGAAATCAGCTCGCGGTGGCGCCAGGCGTAACCGATCCCGGAATAAACGGTCAAAGCAACCGTAATCCAGACAAGAACCGGTCCCGCGTCGTTCCAGGCGTGAGACCACCATGTCGATCTTTCATCGGCGTAGCGCAATTCGTTAATTGCCAGCAAGGCCAGGAAAAAGATCACCGTAACAACTTGCCACGAGGTTTTTTGTTTTCCCAAGCGCTCTGCCGGCAGAACACGACCGGTCGCACCCGCGATTAGGCGCAATCCTGTGATTAAGAAATCGCGCGCGACCACGGTCGTTGCCACCCAGGCCGGAATGGCTTTGAGTGGCACCAGGGAAATAAATGCTGCCGCTATCATGATCTTGTCGACCAGTGGATCCATTAGTTTCCCGAAATTGGTTATCCACTCGTAACGCCGCGCAACTTCGCCGTCGATGAAATCGGTGATACCGGCGAGCAGGAAAAGAATGAGGGCGCTCGTGCGTCCGTATTGCCAGGAAGAATTTAACGCCGCGACGAAAAGGAGGGTCAAAACCAGTCGGCTCAACGTAAGACGATTTGCCCAGTTCATGCTCAATGTGGAATTGAAGCTCTTTCCGCTGCTAAGCCAGCTTTCTTTGCATTTGGATTGTCGAGCTTGAACCTAGGGTGCTTCCAAATCGGCACTCGCTGTTTCAACTCATCCACTAGCGACTGGCTCGCGCGAAATGCTTCGGCGCGATGGCCACAGGCCACGCGCACGAAGAGAGAAGCTTCGCCCGCACCAACAAAGCCAACCCGATGGTGAACGATCACAAAATTTACATCGAACTCCCGCACCGCCCGTTGCACGATTTTCTCCAGTTGGTGCTCGGCCATTTTCCAGTGCGCTTCGTATTCGATTCCCTCAATCTCGCGGCCATTTTCCAACTCGCGCACCACTCCCCAAAAATCCACCACTGCTCCCGCCGCAAGATCGACAATTGCCTTTGGCGCTTCCAAGCGTCCTTTTGTTAATAAGACCTGACAAACGGGATTTGCCATACACTCTACATGCTCGCTACATTGAGCCTCCGCCGCAAGGCGTGACAAAGGAGATTACGCAAAATGAGCACGAATCAATGTGATATTGGCCTGATCGGTCTCGCGGTCATGGGCGAAAACCTCGTTCTGAACATGGAATCCAAAGGTTTCTCGGTCGCCGTTTTCAATCGCACTACCGAAGTGACCGAGAAGTTCGCGGCCGGTCGCGGCAAGGGAAAGAACATCACCCCCACTCGCACCATGGAGGAGTTTGTCGCCGCGCTCAAACGTCCGCGCAAAGCAATGATCATGGTAAAAGCCGGTGCGCCGGTCGACGCCGTAATCAATCAACTCGCGCCGCTTCTCGAGAAGGGCGACGTCATCATCGACGGCGGTAATTCGCTTTTCACCGACACGCAACGCCGTTGCAAAGAACTCGAAGCAAAAGGAATTCATTTCGTTGGCATGGGTGTTTCCGGCGGCGAAGAAGGCGCGCTCAAGGGCCCATCACTGATGCCCGGAGGGCCCCGCGAATCCTGGGAAATAATCGCGCCCATTTTCCGCAAGATCGCTGCCCAGGTCGACGGCGAGCCGTGTTGCCGTTACATGGGACCGGATGGCGCCGGGCATTACGTCAAGATGGTGCACAACGGCATCGAGTACGGCGACATGCAGTTGATTTGCGAAGCCTACGCCATTCTCAAGGATGTCATCGGAATGGATGCCCCGCAGTTGGCGGAGACGTTCGCTGAGTGGAACGCCGGAGAGCTGGACAGTTACCTGATCCAAATTACCTCGCAAATATTTCGTAAGATCGATCCCGACACCGGCAAGCCACTTGTCGATGTCATCCTCGATAAAGCGGGGCAGAAAGGGACTGGCATGTGGACGCTGCAATCAGCCATTCAACAATCCGTTGTCATCTCGACAATCAATGCAGCCGTCGAAGCACGCGTGATTTCATCGCGTAAAGATGAGCGTGTCGCTGCCTCGAAGATTCTTCCGCAACCCAAGCCGAGAAAGTTCACCGGCGATCGCCAAAAGCTCATCGATGCTGTGCGTAATGCGCTCTACGCCTCCAAGATTGTTTCCTACGCCCAAGGGATGGAATTGCTCGGTGCCGCCAGCGTCCAATATAAATGGAATCTGAACTTTAGCGACATCGCCACTATCTGGCGAGGCGGTTGCATCATCCG
>JBEEGY010000242.1:0-2974 GCA_041167145.1 Verrucomicrobiota bacterium | reverse complement strand
TTGGATTCAGGCGGGTATTTGGAAAAACGCGACCGCATATTCCGGTTGATGGGAATGAGCCTTCGCGTCGGCGAAGCGACCGCGGCATAGCGAGTTGAAGTTTTCTCACAAACTAAAAAAGCTCGCTCAGCCTTTGACCTACAGGCGGACTTGGCGGCGTGTGCAGCGCTGGCGTCATCCGATTCCTCTGCGGCCGCTGCTGGCGAAAATTGATTACGAGCGTCTGCGCGACATCCAGGCGCGATACACTTCCTCTTCCGGGCATTACGCGAAATATCTCGATGTTGAACAGCACTTGAGAATCAACATTCGGCGCGTCCAGGACTTGGGGCTGCATCGTTCGCCGCCGCAGAAGGTGCTCGATATCGGCCCTGGCGGAGGATTTTTCCTTTTTATTCTAAAGCAATTTCGACACAGCTGCCTGGGCCTGGATACCAACGAGTTTCCCGTTTTCTCCGAGCTCATGCAGCTTTTCGGCGTTCCCCGAAAAACATGGACTATCCGCGCCTTCGAGCGATTGCCGGATCTGGGACGCAAGTTTGATTTGATCACGGCTTTCTCGGCCGCTTTTCAAGGCAGAGATATGCACCCATGGCAATGGGGGGCGGAAGAATGGAGCTTTTTTCTCGACGATCTAAACCGACATTTGAAGACAGGAGGACGGATTGTCTTTGCGCTTAATCCTTCTTACGAAGGTCGATATTACACCGCGGAAATCGTCGATCTTTTTCTAAGACGCGGCGCTGCGGTCGAGCGAGAGAACGTAATATTTCCGGCCAAAAAATAAGCCGGCAGTCGGATTCGAACCGACGACCTGCTGATTACAAATCAGCTGCTCTACCAACTGAGCTATGCCGGCGAAATTGCGCGGAAGATTAGCGCACGAGCGCCGCGCAAACAAGTTGATCGCCACGCCGGCTACTGGGCACCGATCGATTTCAGATATTCCAGTTATGCTGTTCGTTCTAGAAGATTGCTCTTCTGCCAAAGCCAAATCCCGGTGATGGCGCGGGCCATTGGCAAAAAGTATAACCCGACCCATCCAAACCATTTGGAAACTGAATCGCCTCCTCTGATGGCATCGAGCACTGCCGGCAGGCTAACCACGAACCAAAAAAGAAAAAGGAAACCAAGCTTGCGATCGAATCCCTCGCCACGAATCAAGGCGAGGGCGTAACACAAAAGACCACGCACGAATGCCGCATCGAAGAGAAAGAACAACGCATCGTTGATCCCGGAGAAAGCGCCGATGATCCCGCGAAGCGATTGTTGCGTGGCCGGATCAACCGCCGCGGCATATCCGGCGCGCCACGTCCGATTCATGGCAAAGATCGCGAACGCGGTGCGCAGCATTTCGAACAGGGCAAAGAACACGAAGCCGAGAAAACCGAATCCGGCGAGAGCGGGAGCATCGCGCCATTTCAAAACGCCCACCGCCGCCATCGAGATGACAACCAGAACACAATGGATGAGCACCACCCAGAGCCGGCCCATGTAAATCGGATTGTTTCGCAATTGCAGTCTTTCTTCGAAGGTGTTGACGCCCGCCCAAAGTTCGGGCAGCCAATGCACGGCCAGCGTTGTGAGCGCAGTGAGCAAGCCGCAAATCGCGCCGAACTTGATGAATTCGCGCGACGGACTCATGGCTGATTATCGATCTTACAAGTGCGACCGCGAGGTGACCGAAAGCGGCCCGGCTGTCTCCAGAGTTTTTACCACAGTGCTGAGATAAACCGATTCGGGATAGAAGGCTTTGTACTTCGTGATCTCGCCGCGATTCATCACTTTGAACCCATAACGCTCGAACAATTTTTCACCGCGCCGGCTCGCGAACGTGACGATTTGCCCATAAACGCGTTTCTCGCCGCAGCGATAAAGGTAACTCAGGTACGCACTCATCAACGCGCGCGTATTCGAAATTTGCCGCGCATCCGGCAGAAGATTGATGTGAAAATGGGGCGTGCGGCGCGGCGCTGCCGGCACTTCGCGCCAGCCATGCACCAGTGTCCAGCGAATGAAGCGGCGCGACCGCTCGTTGTAACGGAAGTAACGCGCCAGCGCGCGGAAAAAGAGGACGATATTTTGATAAAGCGCATAGAGCTGATTTCGGATGGGCTTGCGCGAGCCGAGCAGGTAACCGCAAATCTCACCGTCCATCTCGAGCACGAATGACGACTCTGGTTCGTGATCGGTGTAATAGGTGGTGAGAAAATCGGCAAACAATTGTCGATCTTGATAGACCGGGTCAATCGGCTCGCCCAGAAAACCGGTTTGGCAGCACAAACGGCGGACCGCCTCCCGGTCGGTCGGGCGGTAACTGCGAATGCTAAACGGCTTCTCCTCCTTCAGGTCGATCATGAACGCCGGTATCTTGCGCAGACTTCGCGATAAATGCAAAACAGTTGCTCAAATACTCGCGGCCAGCTGTGCAGCGCCTCTGCCGCGATCGAGGCGTTCCCGCCTAAGATGGACAATTTCTTTCCGCTCAGCTCTTCGATCGCGTCGGCCAGCGCGGCCGCGCTGTTTTCGCGCGCCCAGGATTCCTGTTCGTGAAAAATGATCCGATCCATGTAACTGCCGCGAATACCGACGACGGGCGTGCCGCAGGCCTGACTTTCGAGCGCGACGAGACCGAAAGTTTCCTGCACGCCAGGATGAACGAAGAGATCGGCCGCGCGATAATAGCGGGCAAGATCTTCAGAATCCGCGCAGTAGGGCAGCCACGAGACATTACCGGTGTCCGCCCGCAGTTTCTCGAGACGCTCGCGTTGCGGGCCATCACCTATCACCAGCAGATGAAAATCGCCGGGGCGGCGATGTTGCAGAACATCGAAAGCCTCGAACAACGTTTCCGTGTTCTTCTCCTTCGCCAGCCGGCCCACGTACGAAAGCAATTTTTGATGGGGGGCGATGCCGAGCGATGCGCGGGTCGCCGCTGCGTCGGCGCCGGCCGGATTGAAGATGTCGATGTTAA
>JBEEGY010000241.1:0-3020 GCA_041167145.1 Verrucomicrobiota bacterium | reverse complement strand
CTGGGAGGATTTTTCATGGAACGTTAGTACGTCAAGGAACACGTCGCGAAGTCCGAACGCGAATTTTCCGCTCATTTATGATTTGCGGCCAAATCGGTTCGAGCAAAACCAGTTCGTTCTCTACGTCGAGCGTGTACCGAACGAGTCCCAGACCGGTCACATCGACTGGGGATTCCGCGTTTCCGGCGTCTATGGACTCGATTATCGCTTCATGATTTCGCGTGGCCTCTTCAGCAACCAGCTGCTCAAGCACAATCATTATTACGGGTTCGACATGCCGATGGTCTATTTCGACCTCTACCTCCCGCAAGTGTTCCAGGGAATGAACGTCCGGATCGGACGCATCATCTCGATGCCCGACATCGAAGCGCAGCTCGCGCCGAACAACCTCATGTCGAGCCACTCGCTTCTCTATGGGTTCGACAACTACACGCAGACCGGAATCTTCACGACCACTAAGATCGACAATCAATGGACGATTCAGATCGGCATCTCGAACGGCACCGATGTCGCGCTTTGGCAGGACGATCCCGGCAATCAACCGACCGGTACCGTCATGATTCAATGGACCTCGCCGACCCAAAAAGATTCCGTCTATATCGGCGACAACGCCTTTAACAACGGCGAATTCGGCTACAACAATCTCCAGCAGATCGTCGGCACCTGGACGCACAAGTTCAACGACAGGATCTACACCGCGACCGAGGCGTGGTACATGTACATGAACGACGCCAGGTCGCATCCCACGCTGGAAGTCCCGTTCCAAGGCGGTTCATTTCCCGTGCGCGACGGTTACGCCCCGGAGTGGGCAGTGTTGAACTACACCATGTTTCGCATCGCTCCGGCCGCGTTTCTCACCGTGCGCAACGAATACATGAACGACAAGGTCGGGAGCCGCACCGGGGTCGCCACGCAATACTCCGAGCATTCCATCGGTCTCACTTGTTGGCCGAACAGGATCGTTACGATCCGACCCGAACTTCGTTTTGACCACTCTTACGACGCTGCCGCGTTCAACAACGGCACACGCCAGAACCAGTTCGTCTTCTCGACGGACTTCATCATTCATTACTAATGATTGCCACCAGCGTTAAGCGCCCGCGCAACGTCAACACACCGCGCGCCGCCGCCATTCTTTACGGCGACTGGGGCACGAGCAAAGCCTACGTCATCGGCCTGGCCTTCGCCGTCGCCGGTTACGCCTCGTTCTGGCTCATCGTGCTCATGTGCGTGCTCACCGCGCTCGTTGGCCTCAACTACATAGTCATTTGCCGTCTTTACCCGGACGGCGGCGGCGTTTACGCAAGCGTTCGCCATCGCAGTGAAGTCATCTCCATCGTCGGCGCCTTTCTCCTCATCGCCGATTATCTGGTAACCGCGGCCATCAGCGCGCTTTCCGCCTTTGCCTATCTCGGCGTACCGCATCCGGAAAAATTTGCCGCCGTTGCCATTCTTATCATCGGCTTGCTGAACCTGCTTGGACCGAAACACACTGGCGGCCTTGCCTTCTTGATTTCAGTTCCGACTTTGATCGTCGTCATTGTGCTCGGCCTTTTCAGTTTGCCGCACATGGGCGAAGCGATCGGACATCTCCAACCGTTGCATGGCGGATTCTGGTCGAACTGGGCTGGATTCGTCGGGATCGTGCTCGCGCTTTCCGGCGTCGAAGCGATCGCCAATGCCACCGGCGTGATGCGACTTGATCCCGGCAGTAGCGACGCCCATCCATCCGTGCGCAAAACTTCCACGCCCGCAATTTTGTGGGTCATGATCGAAGTGTGCATCTTCACAGCATTGCTCGGTCTCGCCATGCACGCGCTCGGCGGATTGCAGATTGCCAATGGCGACGTCAACGCGCCGCGTGCCGAAGGCGTACGCGATTACATGCTCCGTTACATGGGCGAAATTTTTGTCGGTGGCGCGCTCGGTCCGGCGATCGGTCATGCCTTTGGCGTCGCCGTCAGCATCGTCTTCGCTCTGCTTCTCCTCTCCGCGGTCAACACCGCGATTGTCGATCTTATCACGATCCAATTCCTCATGGCGCGCGATCGCGAGCTGCCAAACATTTTCCAACGCCTCAACCAATGGGGCGTGCCGAGCGCGGGCATGTTGCTCGCCACCATCGTCCCGATGTTGCTCGTCCTGATGGTCAAAGACATGGCCGGCCTCGCCGATCTTTATGCCGTCGGTGTCGTTGGCGCCATCGCCACTAATCTTGGCGCGACCGCGACCGACCGAAAACTTCAGATCAAGACGTGGGAACGCACTCTCATGTTCGGCACGTTCATCGTCATGTTCGCAATCGAGATGAGTTTGCTCATCGACAAACCGAACGCGCGCTATTTCGCCGTCACCATCCTCGCCGTCGGATTGATCCTGCGCGGCCTTGTCCAGGAACGGCGCATGAAAAAGGAAGCGAAACCTGCCGTTATTCCCGAAAAACTGCCTGTCGATGTTGCGCCAGCAGTTACGGCGGAACCGGCGATCGCCGTTTCGATGGGCGGGGAATCAATCCTCTGCGCGATTCGCGGTACCGGGCGCACACTCGACTTCGCTTTGCGCGAAGCGCGCGAAACGGGACGGCGGCTCTATCTGCTCTTTGTGCGCGAGCAACCGTTCATGACCGAGCAGGACAGCAAACGCAAATGGCAGGACGACCCGGAAGCGAGTGAAATTTTTAGCGCGGCCAAACAACAAGCCGCGGATGTTACTCCTTTATTTTGTTACGCCGTCAGCCCGTCCGCCGCCGAAACGATTGTCGATCTTGCCGCTACGTTAGGCGCTTCGCGTCTTATTGTGGGCGCGCCCAAACGCAATGCGCTTATCAATCTTCTCCGTGGCAACGTCATTCGCGAGGTCTCGAATTTACTTCCCGAAGAAATCGATTTGCTCGTTTACGCGTAAACGAGCAAATCGATTAGGAATAGAATGCGACGTTCTCCAAACATTCGTCTCATCGAAGAAAATCGCGGAGGAGACATTATTGAAAACGGCGGTCGTATTCTCGCGAGACACGAGTT
>JBEEGY010000240.1:0-6672 GCA_041167145.1 Verrucomicrobiota bacterium | reverse complement strand
GATCGTTTTGTCAGCGTCAGCGCGCCACCTGGAAAATACGAGGGTTACATTTCGAAAAATGCATACATCGATGGTGCGCGTGAAACGGGGTTGGATGACTTGACGCGCGAGGGTGGTCAGCTTGTTGGTGATCTGCGCGGCACGGTGCAGAACATCAACGCGGTCGTAACGCGTTTGAACCAGGAAGCGTTGTCGACAGGCAACATGGAGAACTTAAAAGCGAGCATCGAGCATTTAAACCAGGCCACGAGCTCACTTGCCGAATCGTCCAAGAAACTCGATGGCGTTATCGATAAAGCGGATTCCACCATGGATTCCGCGAAAAAGGCGGCTGACGATCTGCAAGGTGCCATGGCCGAGGCGCGCAAGGTCTTCAAGAGCGCGACCGAAGGCAAGGGATTGCTCGCTTCCCTCCTCACCAATCAGGAGCTGGCAAATGATTTGAAAGCGCTAATAAGTAATCTTCGAGCACACGGCGTGCTCTTCTATCGAGACAGCGCGGCCAAGATCGAAATGAACGCTCGCGAGCAAAAGAAACCGAAACAAACAGAAGGACGTTAATGACCCCGCTCATGACAGTTAATCTGCTGCGCGTCCTTTTCGTGACATTCTGCGCGGCCGTTGGCGCGACCGTATCTGCGGCGATGCAGGGAAACGTGTGGCCAGGCCTTCTTCTCGGAATCGTTCTCGGCCTCGCCATCGTGCTAGTCGATCGTCTGCTCAAAGGCTTTTCTCTGCGCGCATTTTCCTCCGCCACTTTCGGACTCTTGCTCGGCCTGCTCTTCGCTAACTTGCTCATGGCCTCGGACGTCCTCCGTTATCAATCTGAAACCGTGCAATGGACGGCGCGCCTGATCGTTTACTGCACCTTCGGCTACCTCGGCATGATGCTGGCCATGCGAAGCAAGCGCGACGAATTTTCGCTCATCATTCCTTATGTCCGCTTCACGCGCGAGACGACCCAGCACGAGCCCATCGTGCTCGATACCAGCGTGATCATCGACGGACGAATCGCCGATCTTTGCGCCACTGGTTTCCTGAGCCGCACGCTCATCATTCCTCGATTTGTTCTCGGCGAATTGCAAACCCTGGCCGACTCGCGCGATCCGATCAAACGCGAACGGGGCCGGCGTGGTCTCGACATTCTCAACGATCTGCAGCGCTCGCCTAGTCTCGAGTTGACCATCCATGAAGCGAGCGACAACGTGGGCGATTCCGGTGTAGACGCCCGGCTTGTGCGCACGGCCAAGCTATTGCATGCCCGTCTTCTCACGAACGACAACGCGCTTTGCCAGGTGGCACGTTTGCAGCAGGTGCCCGCACTGAATTTAAGCGATCTTATCCGCGCGTTAAAACCCAGCGTCACCGCGGGCGATGAGCTTGAATTGAATCTCGTGAAAGAAGGGCGCGAACAACATCAAGCCGTCGGTTATCTGGCGGACGGCACCATGATCGTGGTTAATCACGCGCGTTCGCAACTCGGCAAGATCGCGACCGTCATTATTTCAAGCGCGCTTCAAACCACGGCGGGCCGTCTCGTTTTCGCCGAGTTAAAGGATAATGGCGCAGCTCCGTCTGCACTTACCCGACAATCTGCCTGATTCGGGCGTTTTCTCGCCGCCGGTTCGTTGTTTTGAACGAACCGAAATCGTTCTACGAAGTGACTTGCATTTAGAGGCACTGGAGATTCTCTGGCGCGTTAACTCATGGATGGCGCCGCTTACAAAATTGCCGACGAAGCTGCGAAGTTGGCCAGGTAGCGCTCGACGGATTAGCACAATCCCACCGCTGCGCGGACGCGCGCCATGACATCATCTGCGACTTCGTTCGCGCGCCGTGCCCCGCGGACCAGCACGTCGTCGACGAACAGTTTGTCGGCCAGCAATTCCTCGCGGCGCTTGCGCAGCGGGGAGAAATACTCCCAGAGTTTCTCGAACAGTTCCTTTTTGAAATCGCCGTAGCCGGTCCCGCCTTTGCGAAATCTTTCCTGCATGCTTGCGATCTCATCTTTCGAGGCAAACAGGGAATATAACTGAACGATTGTCGATTTTACCGGGTCTTTCGGCTGCTCCACCGGCGTCGAATCAGTCACGAGCCCCATGACGCGTTTGCGCGTTTCCTTTTCCTCGCCGAAAAGGTCGATGGTGTTTCCGTAGCTCTTACTCATTTTCTGGCCATCGATGCCCGGAACAGTCTCGGTCGCGGCGTGGATGCGCGGCTCGGGCAACTTGAAGACCTGGCCATAGGTTTCATTTATCTTCACCGCCAGATCGCGCGTTATTTCGACGTGTTGCTTTTGATCCTTCCCGACAGGCACGACGTCGCTGTCGTAAATTAAAATATCGGCGGCCATGAGCACCGGATAGCCGAACAAGCCAACCGTGGCTGGAATCCCGCGGGCGAGTTTGTCTTTGTAAGAATGGGCGCGCTCGAGCAGACCCATTGGCGCGACCGTTGATAGAATCCAAGAAAGTTCGGTTACCTGCGGCACATCGCTTTGCATGAAAAGCGCTCCTCGCTCCGGATCAAAGCCGCAGGCGAGAAAATCGATCGCCACGCGCCGGCTGTTTTCGCGCAACACATCGGGGTCGCGCACACTCGTGAGCGCGTGGTAATTGGCGATGAAATAAAACGCTTCGCCCTCGTCCTGGAGCGCGATAGCGCGCTGAATCATGCCGAAATAATTGCCGATGTGCAGAGCACCGCTCGGTTGAAGGCCGGAAAGAATGCGGCGCATTACGAAATCTTCGCCAAAGTTAGAAAACTATTCGCAAGATCGACATTCGCTATGACGACATTTTCACGCCGAGGATCCCGGGAACTCCCGGGATCCGTTCCGATTTTCCACCGTGTGAATTAGCGAGCCAACGCCGCGCGCAAGTGGGCGGCGGCCGGAGGCGGTGCCACGCGTCCCTTGAGAATATCGATGGCTCTCACCGGCTGGCGATAATAGTGCGCGTTCTCGTCCTTTTGGGTCGCGATGACCGCACCTTCCGCAGAGACGCCGGCGAAGAGTCCCTTGCTTCGGCTATAGGTGTAGATTGCCGCAGTTGGAGTGACAGCCGCTTCGGCATTCCGGCCCACGGGACCGGCTGCTACGCTCGCATCTACGCCGAGCGTTACATTGCCGTCACGCGAAAACGCGCGCACCGCATCGTTGTTATTTAGAACGAAAACGAAGTCCGTCGCCTCCGCCCCGGCCTGAAGGCCGAAACCCGCGCCGCCGGTAGCGATAAAGGATGGTCCCGACCAGCCGTGGCCTGTCCGTGCAACGACCACGCCGTGTCCGGCCTTACCGCTGAAGATGAACCCAGCTTTCACGACTGTCATGATTGCCAGACCTCTTGCGTTTCGCAGCACACTACGCGGAATGCGCTTTTCCTGCATGTGACGAAAATCCCTCATAACCTTGGCGCAATGGTCGACGGTTTCTTGCTCGTCGGCGTAACCGGTCGCGATGAGCGCGAGAGAAGAAATAACAATGACAGAGAATAATTTTTTCATGGCTGTATTGGAGTTTCAGCACGGTAAGGCCGGGTTGCCGGGTGCCGCAAGGGTAGATGTCGATCTTGCCAAATGTAGAAATCGCCAAAGCGTGCTTTGTTTTGACCGTGGAACCCGACAGCGACGACGATGCCAGCTTCATGCGCGAAGCTTTGCGATTCGCCAAAAAAGCGTACGAGGCCGAGGAGGTTCCGGTCGGTGCGGTTGTCGTGCGCGCCGGGAAAATCATCGCGCGCGCCTATAATCAGGTTGAGATGCTCAAGGACGCGACCGCGCACGCTGAAATGCTGGCGCTGACGCAGGCGGAAGCCGCGGTCGGCGACTGGCGCCTGGTCGATTGCGATCTTTACGTTACCAAAGAACCGTGTCCGATGTGCGCGGGCGCCATCGTGCACACGCGCATTCGAAGGGTGATCTTCGGCTGTGCTGATGTTCGCGCCGGCGCTGCGGGTAGCGTTATGAATCTGTTGCAAAATCCCAAGCTGAATCACTCGTCCGAGATCACGGCCGGAGTCATGCAATCCGAATGCGCGCAATTGCTGCAAAATTTCTTCCGGACGAAGCGCAAGCCGGTTGGCGGGGACGCGCTGTAGCCGCCCCGCTCAGTCGGGGCGCAGCGAGCTGTTTGAACACGGCGACGGAGCGCCGTGGCTACAAGTCGCAAGGAACTCGTTTTGTGATCTCCTAGTCATCGGCGTTGTTCGATTCGCCTTTTGCAGCTTTTTGTCCGCGTAATTTCGCCTGAATGAACATGTCGATCTTGCCATCCATCACCTCCTGCACATTGCTTGTCTCCGCGCCGGTGCGGTGATCCTTCACCATTTGATAGGGCTGAAAAACGTATGACCGTATCTGGCTGCCCCAGGCCACGTCGCCTTTTTCTCCGTATTGCCGATCTATCTCCGCGCGTTTCTTATCCTGCTCGATCTCATAGATTTTGGCCTTCAACATTTTGATCGCGAGTTCGCGATTGCGCCCCTGGCTGCGCTCCGCCTGGCAGGCCACCACGAGGCCTGTCGGTTTGTGCACGATGCGCACCGCCGTCTCGACTTTGTTCACGTTCTGGCCGCCTTTACCACCACTGCGATAAGTGGCTACTTCCAGATCAGCCGGATTGATCTCGATGGGCGCCGAGTCTGCGATCTCCGGCACAACATCGACGCTGGCAAATGATGTGTGCCGCCGCTTGTTCGCATCGAATGGTGAAATGCGCACGAGCCGATGAACCCCGCGTTCGGTGTTGAGATAGCCGTAAGCGTACTCGCCGTTGACGAGCAAAGTCGCGGACTTGATGCCGACTTCTTCACCTGTTTGAATATCGACCACCTGCGATTTGAATCCATTGCGCTCGATCCAGCGCTGATACATGCGCAGCAGCATGTCGGCCCAATCGCATGACTCCGTGCCGCCCGCACCGGAATGAATGGTAAGAAATGCGTTCGAGCGGTCGTTCTCGCCGGAAAGAAACTGGCGCAGCTCGAATTCCTCGAGCTTGTGAATCAAACGATCGTGTTCGCTTGCGACTTCGCGGCCCGCTTGGACGCGTTGGATCTCATCCTGTTCTTCGGCCGCGAGTTGTTGCAGGACTTCGAAGTCGCCTATTTCGCTTTCCAGTTCGCGAAAAGGGTTGATGAGCGATTTCAGGCGCGAGACTTCCTCGACATCGGCTTGCGCGCGCTCGCGGTTGTTCCAAAATTCTGGGGCGCTCATCCGCGCCTCGAGCGCGCCTAACTTTTCCTGCAGCTTGGGAACGTCAAAGAAACCTCCGCAGCTCGCGCACACGCGATTTCAAATCCTCACTGTCGATTTGCGGAAGTTCCGTAGCCATGAGCGAAAGATAATTCAAAACAACAGCTTCGCGAGTGGAACATAGGCTTTCAGCCTGTGCGGCCAACAGCCATTCTGGCTGTTTCTGTGGCGCATCTCACCTGGCAGTTCACAGATCCAGCAGGCGAAACGCCTGCTGGGCGCACAGGCTGAAAGCCTATGTTCCGGCGTCAGCGGCGTGCGTTTTCGCGCCTGGTCTTCGCGCTTTGCGTCGGCTCGAGGCGGAAAATCGTTTCGCCATCCTTCATCAGATCGAGGCGATCCCGCGCGATGGTTTCCAGATAAGTAGCGTCCGTTTTGAGCAGATTTACTTCGCGAGTTTGTCGCGCCAGCAATGTTTTCTGCTCGTTCACCTGGGCTTGCAGATTGTCGATCTCGGCGCGGCTTTGGCTCATTTTTTTGTACGGCGGTACAAACAAACTGATGATGACGAGCCATGCCGCCACGAAAAGAAGGACGCGCAAGACGCGGTTGAGTCGCTGCCAAACGGTGGCGTCGCGACGCGCACGGAAATCGCCGTAGGTCTGATCCACTTAGCGCATCTTACCGCCGTAAACGGCTTTGTCACCAAGTTCCTCCTCGATTCGCAGAAGCTGATTGTATTTCGCCACGCGATCAGTCCGGCAAAGTGAACCGGTCTTGATTTGGCCCGCATTTGTCGCGACCGCGATGTCGGCGATGGTTGTGTCCTCGGTTTCGCCGGAGCGATGGCTGATCACCGCGGTGTACTTATTCTTCTTCGCGAGATCGATCGTTGCCAAAGTTTCCGTAAGCGTGCCGATCTGGTTCACTTTCACTAAAATCGAATTCGCCACATGCTCGGCGATTCCTTTGCGCAAGAATTCGACGTTGGTGACAAAAATATCGTCACCGACGAGTTGAATTTTGCCGCCGAGACGCGCGGTCAACTTCGTCCAGCCGGCCCAGTCATCTTCCGCGCAGCCGTCTTCAATCGAGAAGATTGGAAAACGCGAGCAAAGACCGGCATAGTACTCAATCAGCTCTTCAGCGGTCCGTTTTGAGCCATCGGATTTTTTGAAAATATAAACGTTGCGCTCGCGGTCGAAAAATTCCGAGGAGGCGGGATCGAGCGCGATAAAAATTTGCTGGCCAAGTTTATAACCGGCTTTCTCAACCGCGGCCGCAATCGATTCGAGCGCGTCCTCCACCGATTTCAATTGTGGCGCGAACCCGCCCTCGTCGCCGATGGCGGTCGAAAGGTGTCGCTCTTTCAACACGGACTTGAGCGCGTGAAAAACTTCCGCGCCGTAACGCAGAGCTTCGGCAAACGTCGGGGCGCCGCGCGGCACGATCATGAATTCCTGAAAATCGATTGGCGCG
>JBEEGY010000239.1:0-4856 GCA_041167145.1 Verrucomicrobiota bacterium | reverse complement strand
GCGGATGCTCCGCATAAAATTTCGCACCGAGCAAGCCCGCTTCCTCAGCAGTCGTGCACATGAAAAGGGCCGAGCGTTTCGGCGGCGGATTCAATTTCGAAAACGCGGCCGCGAGCTGAATAACAGCGGCGTCGCCCGATGCATTATCAACCGCGCCGTTGAAAATCTGATCGCCCGGCAACTCGAGATGACGTCCAAGATGGTCCCAGTGTGCGGTGTAAATGATGTATTCGTCTTTCAACTTGGAATCGCTGCCTTCTAGTTTGCCGATGACATTGCGCGACTTGAGCGAGCGCAGCGTTTGTTTGATCGACGTGTTGGCCTTCGCATTCAGCGCTACCGGCCGGAAATCTTTTTTAATCGCGGCCTTCTTTAACGCATCGAAATCCTGCCCAGCATCGGTCAGCAATTTCCTGGCGACATCAAGCGTGATCCACGAACGCACCTGCACCGCGTCCATGTTCTTGTTTGGGCGATCGAGCTCGAAGTTTTCCTTCGCCCAACTCGTCTTCACCACGCTGTACGGATACGCCGCCGGTTCGGTCTCGTGAATGATCACGGCGGCAGCCGCGCCCTTTTGCGCGGCGATCTCGTATTTGTAGGTCCAGCGCCCGTAATACGTCATCGCTTTTCCCTTGAACATCTTCTCATCGAGCTTCGACGGATCTTTCGGATCGGGGACCGCCGGATCGTTGATCAACATCAGGATCGTTTTGCCTTTAACGTCGACGTTCTTGTAATCGTCCCAGCCGTACTCGGGCGCGACCACGCCGTAACCGACAAACACGATGTCGGAGTTGTCGATCTTGATGTCGCTTTGCAAGCGCGCCGATGACGCGACGTAATCATCCGGATATTTCAGTTCGGTCGTTTTGTCGCCGACGGTGAACGCCATCGTCGGCTCACTCGTGATTCCGGCGAGGGGAACTTCCTGGACGTAAGTGCCGTCCGGATTGCCGGGCTTCAGGCCAATCCTCTGAAATTGATCGGTAATGTAGTTAACCGAAAGCTCTTCGCCCTTCGTGCCGGGCGCGCGTCCTTCGAATTCATCGGACGAAAGAACCTTGATGTGAGCGAGCAAACCGTCGGGTGTGATGATATCGAGAGCAGGCTTGAGCTGATCTTCGACCTTGGTTGCCGCGAAGATCGAGATCAAGCCTGCGACGAGCACCGCGACTAACCCAAGCGTCGTTTTCATAGTTTCTTCTGTAGCGGCGCTCTATGAGCGCCGGATTAGCTAGTTTCGGCGGTCACAGACCGCCGCTACAATGCGAAAGTTCACCTGCTTTCCTGCGAAGGGCCGGCCGGCGCTTTCTTCTTGTCTGACGCCCCGATGCCGATCCTCTTCAGAAAGGGCTCCACCGATTGTTTGCGTCCGAGGAATTTCTCAATGGAAACATTCACATCGCGGGAGTCGCCCGGTTCGTAAATTTCATGACGCAGACGCAGCCCGGCCTGCTTGTCGAGGTAACCTTCCTTCGCTTTTTCAAAAACCGTGGCCATGTCCGCGGCAATCGCGTCCGCCCAGGCGTAACCGTAGTAACCGGCGTCGTAACCGTTTAAATGTCCGAAGTAGGAAACGAACGTCGTGCTTGGATCGATCGGCAGAAAAACCTTTTCCAGAATCGGATTGGAGGTGGCCACGCAATCATACGGTTGATTTTCCGGATGCGGGTCATGCAACGCGAGATCGAGCGTCGCGAAGGCGAATTGCCGGCGATAAAAAACGCCGGCCGTGGCCAGTTTCGCGTCGTTCATCTTCTTGATCGTTTCCGCCGGAATCTTTTTCGACGGATCGCGATAATCGGCCGCGAAAGTATCGAGGATTTTCTTGTCCCAGACCCAGTTTTGCAGCATTTGCGACGGCGCTTCCACGAAATCCGTCGGGACGTGGGTGCCGGCGAAACGCCCGTATTTCGCGCGTGTGACGATGGCATGTAGAGCATGTCCAAATTCGTGGAAGAGCGTTTCCACGTCCGAATGGCTGAGCAACGACGGCTGGTCCGCGCTCGGGGGCGGGAAATTGCACATTAGGGCCACAGTCGGTCGCTGGTATTTTCCGTCCGGCAAGAGCTTGCCCTCGATGATACCGAACTCGGCGAAGTGATTGAATTTCCCTTCGCGCGGGAACATGTCGAGATAGAACATGCCGAGCGGTTCGCCGGTGCCAGCGTCCGTGACCATGTAAAGCTGGAGATCGTCGATCCACTTGTAGGGCAGCGCGATCTGCTCAAACTTAAGACCGAAAATATTTTGATAAATGGCGAACATGCCATCGACCACTTTCTGGAATGGGAAGAAGACGCGGAGCGCTTCCTTATCTACAGTGAACTTCTGCTTGTTGATCTGGTTTTGATAATAGCGCCAATCCCACACGCCAATTTTGGCGTTCGGGTCTTTCGCGTCCGCTGCTTTCATTTTCTGCATCTCAGCAATTTCGGCGGCGAACTTCGGCTGGATTCCCGTGGTCAGGTTGTTGATGTAATTCTTTGCATTCGCGCCGGTTTTTGCCATGCGCGGCTCAGTTTGGTAATCGTCCCACGATTTGTAGCCGAGCCGCAACGCGATCTTGTTGCGCAGCGCGAGCATTTGATTGAGGACGGGCACGTTAGTGTCCTTGGCGAGCGAATCGTGAATGATGTATAGCTTCTTGCGCGTAGCCTCGCTTTTGGCGTTTTCTTCCACGGTGATGAACTGCCAGGTCACATTCGCCAGCACGGTGTAGGCGTCGTCGCCGGTCTTGATGCCAGGTTTCGCAAAAAAATCTTCCGGCACGCCGTCGAGTTCCGCTTTCGTGAACACGACCGGCGCCTTGACGTTGACGATATTGCTGTCGAAATCTGTTCCGAGCCTGGCCAGGTCTTTGCGCAATTGCTCGACTTCTTTGCGTTTCTCCGGCGGCAACGCCAGACCCGCGCGCCGATAATCGCGCATCGTTTCGTTCAATAGCTTCTCATCTTCGCCGGAAAGTTTTGGTTTCGTATCGGCGAAAGCTTTGACCGCTTTGTAAACGTCCTCGCGATAATCAATGCTAACCGCCCATTCCTGGAAGGTTTTCAATGCATTTTCCGCAGCCGTGCGCATGGCGGCGCTGGTGTTCGATTCCTTGATAAGGCTGACCTTGTTCGCCGTCAGATTGGCCTCGTAGCCAAGATCATCCAGCGCGACCACCGTGCTCTTAAACGTGATTTTGCCGGGTTCCTGTTTGCCGATTTCATCGAGCGACGCATTTGCCTTTGCGATTGCATCCTTCACGGACACCTCGACTGCTTCCGGCATTTGCGGCCAATCGGGAATGGTCAGAACAGCATTCGCTTTGGCTGCGGCGGCGCGGAAATCGTCCACCGACTTCGGTTCAGCCGCGCCAAGATCGACAATCAGGGCAAGCGAAAGAGAAGCGGACAAGATCGACAAGTAAGAAGTTTTCATACGTAAGGTTTGTTTGATCGAGCAGGGGATAATTGTGTAGAAGAGGTAACCGGTAAAGGGAAAATGCCGTAACCAACTCCGCCTGTGATCGAAAAATTTCTTCTCGCTTTCATTCCTATCTTCGTCGCCATCGATCCGATCGGTTTGGTTGCAATTTTCCTTGGACTCGGCACCAGTGCCTCGCGCGAACAGCGCAAACATCAGGCGCTTCTTGGAATCTTGACCGGCCTTTGCGTCTCCATTGGCTTTATCTTTCTCGGGAAAATAATTTTTGCAGCCCTTGGAATTACAGTGGCTGATTTCCAAGTCGCCGGTGGATTGATCCTGCTCGTGCTCGCTATCCGGGAGCTGGTTGGGTTCGGTCCGCACGATCGCGGCGGTGGCGAAGAATTCGGCGTTGTCCCGCTGGGCATGCCGCTCATCGCGGGACCGGCCCTGTTAACGTCGCTTCTTATCTTGATCGACAGCGTCGGCATCCTCTACACCGTCATTTCGTTGTTCGTGAATCTGTTGATCGTCGCTGTCGCGCTTTGCAACGCCGATTTTTTCTCGCGTTTGGCGGGTAAACAGGGATTGCGTGGCGTTTCGAAGTTAATCGCGCTGTTACTCGCCGCCATTGCCATCAGCTTGATCCGGCGCGGCTGGCAAACGCACTAGATCGACCATATCACGCGCCCGGTCGTCGCATCAAAATCGTGATGCGACCCCGGAGGAAATCGATCTCACGCGGATAGACCCAGCGGGGCGGGTCCTGCGTCTCGCCGTCGAAGACGGTGTCGTAGGGAAATTTTCCTTCCAACAGATCGGAATAATAATTTTTCACCGTGATGCTGGGCACTCCGTAATCGGAGGAGTAGACGCTTACGATCTGCGGATTGCGTTTAAGAAGGGCGTCACGGGTAAACAGATTTTCGTCCGGGTCGCCTTCAAATCGTTTTGCCTCCTCCCCAATCCATGGCTTGTTGGCAAAGATTTTGGCGAACAATTGTGCGCGCCCATTCGCGTGCGGCACGCGCAAATCGATCACCTCGGCAGCGCGAGTCTTGTTCCAATTTGGTTTGGCGGCATCGAGCTCGACGATTTTCGGGTGCGGCAGCTTTTCCCAATGTGGTGCGCCCGCGCTCGACTCCATGACCGTCCCGCCAACGGCGTGGTTCTGGATCCACAGTTGCGCGTCGCTCCGCAGGTCTTCGGAGAAGCGTTTGCCGACAAAGAAACAACAGATCGAATTATACAGAAGCAGCGGAACGAGGATCGGATATATCCATTTCGGATTTTCCAAGACAACCTGGAAGAAGGGTCCCGCCATCAAGATTAAAAATGGCACGACGGGTAGGGCAAAGCGCGTTTGCATGTTCGGAAACGACCCAATCTTGGCGTAATAAAAGAGAACCAAGCTGGCCGCGAGGGCAAAGCAGATTGCCGCC
>JBEEGY010000238.1:0-4423 GCA_041167145.1 Verrucomicrobiota bacterium | reverse complement strand
CGCCCAGCCGAAGATTTCCTTTTCCATCTTGCGAGAACAGACGGCAACCACCATGGGCAGCCAAAGCGGTGATAAGCGCGGCCCGCGTAATGTAACAAGACATCAGCAACACCAGCACGATCGAGCTCGCGATCGAGCGTCCTTGCGCCTGCGTTGAACTCGGAGATCGCAGGATAGTTGAGATTCTTAATCGACGACGCCGCGCCGTCTAACACCAAAAAGCGCGTTTCCTGGCGGTCGCGCGGCCAATGTTGATGAAGCAACCAACTGTAAGTCCCGATTCCGCAAACTTGCGGCGGAAGCCGTGTCGTGATGATAAGGAGAGGTCTCGGGTCCATTTGATCAGGCGAAGAACCGTCGATAATCGATCTGATAGTTTAGATCTGGGTTCCGCTGGCCTATTTGGCGCGCTGGAGAACCCGCCACAATAGCCAAAGGCGGCACACTTTTCGTAACCACCGCGCCCGCACCCACTACCGCACCGCGGCCAATTGTGATGCCCGGCAAGATGAGAGCGCGAGTCCCGACGAAGACGTAATCGGCGATCACAACTGGACGATTTCGCCCGATGAACGCGGGATCATGAGGATCATGGTCTGCAGTTAAAATGCAGGTCTCAGCCGAGATCGAAACGTTTTGGCCGATGCTGAGGCCGCCACGATTATCGAGCCGGCAACGCTCGTTGATGACACTGTTGTTCCCCATGCGAAAACTTCCGCGGGTATCAAAACGCGCCCCACTGAAGATGTTGCTACGGTCGCCGATGTCGAACCGCATGACGCCGCGATAAAAGGCGAGGCGCACCGTGTGACTCGGAACATTCGCGACCAGGCGATTGCACACGAACAGCAGCCCATCGAACCAAAGCCGCCGAAGAAAATGGACTTTCATGTCGTAGTATTTTCGTTCTGACGCGAATCGACCAGCGTTTGCGCCAGAACATTCCAGAATTTCGCGCGCTGGTCTTCCAACATGAAACGACTTCGTGCAAGCGTGAGCGCATTGGCTGAAACCTTCGCGAGGGTGTCCGGCTCAGCACAAACCTGGCAGAGTATTTGCGCCATTGCATCTACATCAAGCGAACAAGAAAACAGCGCCGCGGAATGCTGAACGAGCATTTCGTAAACAGCGGATGTCTGCGGACCATGATAAAGAATGGGAAGGCCGCTGCCGAGATAGGTAACGAGTTTGGTCGAGAAACTAAAACGCACGAGTGGTTCGAACCTGTGGCCGAAGGGGAGGGGCAGATACAGCAAGTCGGCATGATCCAAATCCCGATGGACATCGGCCTCCGTGCCGAACGGTCGCACGTGAATAGTGCTGCCGTGAGTAGCCCTTATCACTTCGCTTCGCAGCGCTCCGCAGCGCAGCGTAATTGATACATGGAGCGAAGGCCGCAAGCGTTGAACCCGTTGGCATGCCTTGCAAAGCGAACGAAGATTGTCTTCGTACTCCAGATGGAACAAGCCCATAAAGTAGATGCGCAACTCGTTCGAAGGACGCACCACCGGTCCGGGCGATACGTTTTCCAATCCGTCTGTGATAGTGATGAAGTTGCGCGCGCCGTAACGGCGTCCGTATTCCTCGCCGAGCCGATCACTAATCACGAAGCGCGCGTCCGCCTCGCACCAGGCTGATTGCATTGCAACACTCGCACGCGGCGGAGACACGTAACCGCGCGAACTATAGGCAAAGTCATCATGAACATGTAAAAAAAAAGGCAATCTCAACGTCGTCGCGACCCAATGGGCGTCGTGAAAGTCCAGGCCAGAATGTGGAATGGCGTGAATGGCCCTTACGTTTCGCTTTATGCAGAAGGCTTTCAGCCGGCGCCGAAAACCCGAGACAAAGATCGACATCGTCATTCTCGGAAGCATGGCGAGACGGCTCCTTTCGATTTTTCCCCATGAAGGACGGCTTCGAATGTGTGTTTCATTCGGCCACGGTTTGGGACGTTCCGGTGACGAACAAATACTGTGCCATTCCATCGGTGCCTGCCCGAGAAGAGCGCGAAGAATGCGCGCGCCGCCGCCGGCCGACCCAAGACTGAACGGTTGAACAAACAAAACCGGCCCCCCTTGAATGGCGCGTAAGCGTTCCCGATAAATCTCTATTGTTTCCTGCGCAATTCTTGACCAGGAAAATTGTTTAACCACCTCCGCGCTGCGCTTGAACAATTTCTCGTACGCGACGAGATCGAGCGTAAGGATTCGACAAACCGCAGATGCCACCGCTTCGACATCACCGACCGGCACAATCATCTCCGGCAAACTGGCGCTGAGAATATCTCGCGGTCCACTGGTATCATACGCAACAGTGGGGATACCCGCCGTAAGCTGCTCGAGTACGGCCAGCCCGAAACCTTCCACGTAACTAGGGAAAATGCCGACTGCGCAATCGGAGAGAAGACGAGGAAGTTCGGCAGGCGAATAGTCCGAAATCAATTCAATCCCGTCAGGCGACTCGAGTGCCAGGTCGCGCAAGATTGCCGGCGCGTCCACCATAGTTCCAAGAAAGGAGAAGCGCGCGTCCGGAATTCTTTGACGGATGCGCCGGATAATGCGCGACCAATCGTGCGCGCCTTTTCTCGCGCCCCACATTCCAACAAAGCTAATTTTCCTGCGCGCGAGTCGGTCAAGCGGAGGGGAGGCAGCATCTCGAAGCGTGCGACACCGTTCGTCGGTCAACCCATAAGGTTTAACGATGATGGGCCGCGTCGTGCCTATCTCGCGGCGAAGATAATTCGCTTCGTCTTCATTAGGAACATTGATGAGATCGGCATGACGGACGGCCAAATCCGAAGCTCTCAACAGCCATCGTCTGGTGAGCGTATAGAGAATTCTTCCGAGGAACTTACCGCGTGACCGCCCAGGCCAACGTTGGTGCGCACTCTTTTCGAAGCGTTCATATAACAGATATAGGCCGACGGAGCGAGCCACTAGGAGGCCATTGAATTTTAATTCTTCTTTTGACGCGGATAGTGCACCGATATGAGCGTCGATGACGTCGAAGCGCGCAGCGTTCTTTTTGATGAACGCTTTTGCTTTGGAGGCAAACAAAACCTGACGCGTGGCAAAGCCAGCGGAAGAATCGACTTCGCCGGGAAAAGCATTCGAAAGACTGTAATGCTCGACAACGTGGCCAGCGGCACGCCACTCATCGGCCAGGTCCATGTAAACACGCACCGCCCCGAGCCGGGCGTCCCATCTGAAATTCAGCACGAGCAGGATGCGGAGCGGCTCCGCCCGCGACGTTGCGCTTTCGGCATTCAATGAAGGAGGCTTGTCCAAAATTTGTGACGAACGGGATTGACGTAATGGCGTAGCGCCAGAGTCGAGCCCGCATATTGGTCTCCATATACAAATTGATCGTCGAGTTGGAGAATATACTTCACCGGGTCGAAAGGTTGGGCGCCATTCTCTCGCATCGTAAGATGAGTGATCGTTTGGTTGGTAAAAAAGCCCGGCTCTTGTTCCAACCCAAGAAAGCGACTCACGCCGAGCGACCAATCGAGCTTTCCGAACAAGAGTAGAACACCGGTGTTGGCCGGCGCTGCTTCTTCGCCTGAATCGCGTAAAAGCCGGGAATCGCCGGAAAATTGGCAGTCGGCTAAATAATAAGCCGGCACTGAAGTGTCGCGCGCTCGGGCGATAAGATCGACAGCAGAGGGGAAAAACAGAACATCTGAGTCGACGTACAGCGCTGGTCCGTCTTTGGGAAGAGACATGATAACGGCGAGCTGTTTACCAGTAGGGTGAGTCGAAAGATAATCTCGAAACCTTTCCGGCCAATGCGCCGGGACCGGTTGGCTAGACAATTGCACCGAAACGGTTGCGTCGACATGTTGAAGCAAACGAACGCTGCGTTGCGAATACGAGCCGTCGGAAACGACGGTGAAGCTTTTAGGACGCCCGACATGTTGAAGAAAAGATCGAATGGATGCGACTTGTTCCGGCAATGCGCTTTCGCCGGAATAAGCAAAGACATCGAGCGCTATCGATCCCGGCGGGTCGACACGACGACGAACGATCATCGGCAAAGCAATGCGATAAAATGTGCGCACAATTTTCCCATTCAGCCGCGCGAGATGGTATCCGAAATTTGGCATTCGTTAGGCGCTCGCGACTTGGAACGAGCGAAAGCCGCGATAACTCAACACGATGTTGAGGATTAGATTGGGAATGGCGGAAAAGATATTGAAAATAAGAACGCCAGGCACACTCGAAAAATCCGTGAACGGTATAAGAGCAACTTGCGTGACGAGAGTAAGCGGGATGTAGAGCCACGAACCTGCAACCCAGGCCTTGGAAGCATTCAGCGCCCAAAATGTTCCCGTAAGTGCGGAAAGGACCGCGCCCCCGACCATCAAAAGCAGCTCGCGATGGAGATGCGCGTATTTGTTTCCGAGAACGAAAAGGAATTC
>JBEEGY010000237.1:0-10575 GCA_041167145.1 Verrucomicrobiota bacterium | reverse complement strand
GAAGTTCCTGAACGAGAAGAAAACCGCGACCAAAGATCTTTCGACCCTGATTGGATGGGGATTCCGTCTGGTCGAATACCACAAGAAGCCCGAATACCAGGCGGCCATGCAGGCCTCACCGAAGTGACACAAGCCGTTAGCATGTGTCATGTCGACCGAAGTCGAGACAACTCTTGATGTTACGCTGCTGAAAATAGTAAGAGATTCCTCGACTCCGCTCGGAATGACAGGCAGGCCAGGCAACGCCTGTCACACGCTCTCGTCTTTGAAGTGGCGCTTGCCCTGCTGGGCCTTAGCGAACTCGTCCTTGCTCAAAATATTCTCATCGATCTGCATATCGACGCGGCAAAAGTTTTTAAACCAAGCCTCGATCTGTCCCTGATTCTTCATCACTTCCTCGTTCAGGTAATTTGTATCGATGTTGATGCAGATCGCTCCGACCACGCCAAATTCCTTTCGCATGATTGGTATGGTGGTGCATTTAAATTTTCGCGCACCGATGTTGAGCTCGTAGTTTAACTTATCTTCGTGGAGAAGCTGCCGCTTCTTCAAGTCGATCAGCAGGTTGGTGCTGCCGTCGCGCAAATGCCGGCCTGTCACATTGTTCTCCAGGGCAATGAGCGAATGCGATGGATCCGCCAGATTGTGAAGCAGGATCTCGATTCCGGTATTCGGAAATGATTTCCCGATCAGGCGGACGAGACGCACGTAATTGTCCAAATACTCGTTCGTGTCATCGGCAATTCTCTTGCCATCGTATTTCTCGAAAAGCTTCGCGTAAGCCTTTTGTTCGGCCGGTTCGAGCTGATCACGCACGTTGTTTTGCTCGCCGATAAAGATCAGCTGCCGCGCTGCCGTGTAATCGTTGTTCTTCAAGAAATAATGTACGCCGAGCCGGAAATCCTTGAGATCGAATCGCGGGATATTGTCCCGATCGATATCGAACGGATAGAAATCGTACTCCTCCAAATTGCGACCGAACTTGCGGCGTTCCTTGTATTTTCCCCAGAGAAATCCTGCCCCCAGGAGGATGAGCGAAGCAATAACAGACGCGATGACGTTGATCGTAATGTCGCTGCCGAAGGCTGTGCTCATATAACCGGACACAAAAGCATTTCCGAACAGGGCTCCATGTGGCAACTACAAAGTGCCGGCTGGCACACGATGCCGCGCTATCTCACGAGAAGGCGAGCGTCGCGCTTGCATCCGGCGCATTCAGCGACAGCTTTGCGGTTTGCTCTTCAAAATTATGCGCACGTTGTCTCGTCTTTCGCTTATTCTCAGTTTCCTTTCGTTCACTCTGGTCGCGACCAACGCGTCCGCTCAGAACCTACCGAACACGACACGTCTGCTTCGCTTTCCAGCGACTAATGGACAGCAGATTGTCTTTTGTTATGCGGGCGAACTTTACACCGTCGGCAAAGAGGGCGGCATCGCGCGGCGGCTGACGAGCGGTCCCGGGTACTCTTCGTTCCCGCGCTTCTCCGCCGATGGCGCGCAACTCGCCTTCACTTCGCAGTATGACGGCAACACGGAAGTTTATGTGATGCCTTCGGAGGGCGGCGTGCCGAAACGGTTAACCACCACCGCGACGCTCGGGCGCGACGACATTTCCGATCGCATGGGACCGAACAACATCGTTATGACCTGGGAGAACACGAAACCCCTGGTTGTGTTTCGTTCGCGCATGCAATCGTTCAACTCGTTCATCGGCGCGCTCTACGCCGTTGGGATGGACGCCGAGTTGCCGCAACAATTGCCGGTGCCGCGCGGCGGTTTCGCTTCGTTTTCGCCGGACGATTCCAAAATGGTCTACAACCGCGTCTTCCGCGAGTTCCGCACCTGGAAACATTATCGAGGCGGCATGGCGGACGATGTTTGGCTTTATGATTTCAAGACCGGCGCCACGCAGAACCTGACGAACAATCCGGCCCAGGACATCTGCCCGATGTGGGGATCGGACAATCGCATCTATTTCATCTCGGATCGCGACGGTCGCATGAATCTTTTTTCCACCGACCTCGCGGGCAAGGAAACGAAACAACTGACGACCTTCAAAGATTACGACATCAAATTTCCGTCCATCGGCAAAGACGCGATTGTGTTCGAACAAGCGGGCTACATTTGGCGCTACGATCTGGCTAGTGGAACGGCGGCGCCCGTGTCGATCGACATCAAAGAGGACCTCGCCTCCGGGCGAGGCGCGTTTGTCGACGCGTCCAAACATGTCGAATCGATTGATCCCGCGCCGGATGGTCAACGCTTGATCGTAGTGGCGCGTGGCGACCTTTTCTCAGTGCCGATGAAAGAAGGCAGTCCGCGCAATCTCACGAAAACTTCAAACGTGCATGAACGCGACGCCGTCTGGTCCCCCGATGGAAAATGGATCGCCTACAACTCGGACGCGACCGGCGAGAACGAATTGTACGTGCGAAGCCAGGACGGCAAAGGTCAGCCACAGCAGATAACCAGCAATGCCGACACCTATTATTACAAAGCCGTTTGGTCGCCCGACAGCAAGAAGCTGCTCTGGAGCGATCGCTTGCAACGACTGCGCTATGTCGATGTTGCCAGCAAAGTGATCACGGAAGTGGATCAAGACAAAACGTCCGAAATCGGCGGCTACGATTGGTCGCCTGATAGTCAATGGATCGCCTGGGCACGGCCGGAAGAAAACGGCGGCAACAAAGTGCATCTCTATTCCATGGCGGACAGAAAGATAACCGCCGTGACGGACGATTGGTATTCGGCGGACAATCCAACTTTCAGTGACGACGGGAAATATTTGATGCTGACGTCGAGTCGCGATTTCAAACCGATCTTCGGCCAAACCGATTTTTCAAACGTCTATCGCGATTTGGAACGGGTTTATCTCATCACGCTCTCGAAAGAGACCGAGCACCCGCTCGCACCGCGCAGCGACGAAGTCGGCAAGAAGAAAGAAAAAGATAAAGACAAGGATAAGGAGAAAGACGCCGACAAGAAAGATGCGGGTGACAAGAAGGACACGGAAAAGAAACCCGACGATAAAAAAACCGACACCAAAGACAAAGAGCCCAAGCCGAAGAAACCCGTCATCGTCAAGATGGACCTCGACGGTATCCAAAACCGCATGCTCGCGCTGGAGATTCCGCCGGGCGATTACCGTGATCTTCGTCTAGTCGACGACCGGGTTTTTTATCTCCGTCGCACCGTAGGCGACGACCGGGCCGATGACGACGACGATGGCGGTCCCGACAGCCGCAAGTCGCATCTCTGCGTTTACAGTTTGGACGATCGCAAAGAAACCGTGCTCGGCGACGTGAATTCCTATCAGATCACGACCGACGGCAAAAGAATGCTGGTCAAAATTGGCAAGGATTACGCGATTGTCGACCTACCCAAGGACAAGCTCGAGACCAAGGACCACGAGCTCAAACTTGCCGGTCTCGACATGCAGCTCGATCGCCACGCCGAGTGGAACCAGATCTATAACGAGGCCTGGCGACAGATGCGCGATTTCTTTTACGCGCCGAATATGAACGGGGTCGATTGGAAAGCGATGCGCGACAGATATGCCGCCCTGCTTCCATTCGTAAGTCATCGTAACGATCTCACCTATTTGATCGCCGAGTTGATCAGCGAATTAAACAACGGCCATGCTTACGTGGCCGGCGGCGAACGCCCCGAGACACCGCGCATCAAGCTTGGTCTGCTCGGTGCGACGATCTCGCGCGACCCGGCCAGCCGCGCGTATCGGATCGACTCCATTCTTCCAGGCGAAAATTGGAACAAGAAGACTCGGTCGCCGCTGACGGCCGTCGGTCTGAACGTGAAGCCGGGCGATTATATCCTGGCGATCAACGGTGTTTCCGTCTCGACGTTGCCGAATCTTTACGACGCGCTCATCGGCACCGCCGACAAGCAAGTCATTCTGCGGGTCAATTCCAAACCAACTGACGACGGCGCGCGCGATATCAACGTTGTGCCTGTCGCCGACGAAGCCCCGCTTTATTACAAGGCATGGGTGCAAAAGAATGTCGATGAAGTGACCAAGAAAACGAATGGCGACGTTGGTTACGTTCACATTCCCGACATGGGCCAGCCAGGCTTGAACGAATTCACCAAGCAATACTTTCCGCAGATCAAAAAGAAAGGGCTCATCGTGGACGTTCGCGGCAACGGCGGAGGCTTCGTTTCACCGCTTGTGATCGAGCGACTGCGGCGTGCGCTCGTCATGATCGACATTGCGCGCAACGGAACTCCGCGCACGGATCCGGCACAAACCTTCATCGGCCCCATGGTCACGCTCTGTAACGAGTTCTCCGCTTCCGACGGTGACATCTTTCCTTACCGTTTCAAAGCAATGGGCCTGGGCAAATTGATCGGCAAACGCACCTGGGGCGGCGTGGTCGGAATTCGCAATCCGCTGCCCCTAGCCGATGGCGGACAACTATTCCGGCCGGAGTTTGCGCCGTATTCGAAGGACGGCAAGGAATGGGTCATCGAAGGTCACGGTGTCGATCCGGACATCGTGGTCGATAACGATCCGGCCAAAGAATTTCGCGGGGAAGATCAACAGTTGGATAAAGCGATTGAAGAAATTCAGAATGAGTTGAAGACGAAGAAGGTCGAGCTGCCACCGCCTCCGCCGTACCCCAACCGCAATCCGGAGAAAAACAGTTCGCCTTCGCCTTAAATAGCGCCGGATAGATTTCCGAGCGTGATGTTCTCGAGCAGGACATCCGGGGGTCGTGAGAGCGCGTACGCGACCGCGCCGGCCACTTCATCGGCGGGAATCATTTTTTCGCGCGGCCATTCGCCTTCCACATTGTTCCATATCTCGGTGGCGGTAGCGGCGGGATAAATGTTAATGACGCGGATCCGATGGTCGCGCAATTCCTCGCGCACCGATTGCGACAAGCCTTCGAGCGCAAACTTACTCATGCAATACGCACTCCAACGGGCAAAGCCGGTTTTGGCCGCGACCGAGAGGATGTTGACAATGCTCGAGCCGGGCGGCATTTGCGGGGCGAAGTGCTGCATCAACATGAATGGCGCAGTGATGTTCACGCCGAGCGTTTGTTCCCACTCCACCATTGTGACTTCGCCAAGCGGTTTTACCACGGCGATGCCGGCGTTGTTGACCAGAAGGTCGAGCGGACTATTACCAACCTCAGCGATCAAATCGCAGACGCCCGATGGGTTGGCGAGATCGTGAATGAGTTCGACGACTTTATCGCAGCGCGACGTTACAGTTTTGCATGTCTCCGCGAGCGCGACCGTATCGCGTCCGTGCAAGAGCAGGGTGACATCCGGCGCGGCCAGCTTTTCCGCGATGGCGCGACCGATGCCGCGACTGGCGCCGGTGATTAAGTATCGCTTCATAGTTGAATACTGTAGTGGCGGTCTATTTATCACGCTGTAGCCTTCGGCGAAAGCGGATGACCGTCGCATTCATTTGCGATGCGAATTGAAAATCCAGATTGCTCTGCTCCCACGCGCGTCACTCTGAGCGGAGCGGAGAACCTCGCATTGGATGGTAGATCACACCAGACAGGGGCGTAACGCCCGCACATTTGTGAGGTGCCTCGCTTCCGCTCGGGATGACAATGTAACGCGCGTGCGGTTCGCATACTGTAGCGGCGATCTGGGAGCGTCGAACCTGGCAGTTTCGGCACTCCCTTCGACTGACTTCGTGGCGGGCGCCGAGCGCCGCTACAGAAAGATTCGCTAGGTCCGTCGCAGCGTAAAACGGTTATTCGCAGTTTCCCACAAACGCAAACGCACAAGTTTTTGCCTGAGGCGATTGTCGATCTTGGGCCAAAGTGCGCGCGCAATATTTTCGCCGGTCGAGGTTGTCTCACTAAAATCCTCTGTCTCCAAATCAAGATGTCGATCTTGCCAGGGCGCGATCGACTCACGGATTGCGTCTTGCAGAGCGATAAAATCGTACAGCGTTCCGCTCTTTTTGTCGTACTCGCCGCCAATCGTCGTTTCGGTAAGATAACCATGACCGTGGCCGTTGGGATTATTGCATTTGCCAAAAAGCTTCTCGTTCTGCTCGTCGGGTAAACCGCGAGCATGCAAGCGATGGGCCGCGTAAAACGGCCACTGCAGTCCGAGAAACATGCTTTCGTCATCCCAAACCTCGGCAAAGAAATTTTCTCGCTCGTGCAGGCGGACGCGATGCAGTGGGGCGATGGCGTTGACGCGCTCATAGATGTACTCGGCCAGGCTCTCCGTCGTCATGGGGCTATCTTTCATCCCGCTCACGTCTTTGTTCAGATGCCGATGATCGAGTTCGGCGCGGAGCGAGTGAATGCAATTGTCGATCTTATCGTAACGAACAAGCGGACCTTCGCCCAGTAGGGTTTCGCTCCGAAAAGTTAGACGCACGCGATAGTTGTGACCATGAATTGAGAAAGCTTCGCCGAAAAGTCGCCTATTCATTGCTTCACTCAGGTGAGGTGACATCGTCTCGCGCGCGGCTGAAAATTCGAACCAATAATTTCCTTCGGTTGCGCCGTCGGAATAAAACGTAGCGCTGCGATCCGGCGATTCGGTCAGGTGACAGGCAACGAGCTTTGCCTCCACATCGGAGAATGAGGGAGCAAGATCGACATAGAGTTGCCGGGCGACGTTCTCAGCAGTCGGCGGAAGCTCGCGAAATTCCGGATTGTCTTCGTTCAGGAATTTATGATCGAAACCTTCGCTTAGTATTTTGCCGGCGCGCTTTTTGATTTCACTGATGTTGATCAGCATTCCAGTTGTCGGGTCGACCGGTCCGGTAAAAATAAAATACGCGACGTAATTGCGGCCGGTACCGTGACGCGCGTTCGTTTCCGGGCCGAAGGCAACCAGGTTCTCGCTATCGGTCCAGCGCGGAACGAAAAGCCGCCGCGATGCTGAAAATTCGAGGCGCTTGCTGACCGTCAGGAACATGACGGTGCGCTATTCTCTAAGAAGTGAGAAAAATTCCGAACGTGTGCGGGCGTCGTCTTTGAACGACCCGAGCAGGCAGGAAGTCTTCATGCTCGAGTTCTGCTTTTCCACGCCACGCATCATCATGCAAAGATGTTTGGCCTCGACCACTACGCCAACACCCGCGGGATGCAGCGTTTTCATTAAAGCATCGGCAATTTGTATGGTGAGGTTTTCCTGGATTTGGAGGCGCCGGGCGAAGACATCGACAAGCCGCGCCACCTTCGACAGACCAATCACCTTGCCTTGCGGAATGTAGGCGACATGCGCGCGCCCGATGAAAGGCAGGAGATGGTGCTCGCACATGGAGTAAAGCTCTATGTCCTTCACAAGAATGATCTCGCTCGCATCGGACTCGAAAATCGCGCCGTTGACTACGTCATCGAGGCTCTGCCGATAGCCGTTCGTCAAAAACTCGAAGGCGCGTGCCGCGCGTGTCGGCGTTCTTAACAGACCTTCGCGCTGCGGATCTTCGCCAATGGCCCGGAGTAATTCCAGAAAGGATTGCTCCATGCTCGGCAGCTTGGCCGCGCCGCAGCGAGGAATATTCCGAATGCGGCGCTCGGCTGCTTCGAGCTCGGTCTCGTGATTGCGAGATTGTCTCATCTCGATATCGGAATCTCCCTCCCGCTTCATAACCCTATGTTACTGCGCAACCGACCCAAAACAAACGAATGAAGCTGCCTCGGACCGGATCATTGGCATAATGCCTCTTTTGCAGGAGCTTAATACTTTATGCGGTCGAGGCTCATTTTGTTTCTCTCGTGCGCCGTGGCGCTCGGACTGATCGTCATCCTCCCCTATCGCACCAGTCTTGTTCGTCTGGGACTGATTGCGCTTTGGGTTCTCGCTGGATTTTTGCTCCTAATCCTCCTGTGGCGACGGAAGGTGTGCCGAACTGTTCTTTTGCTGGTGATGGTATCGTTTAGCACCTTTGTCTTGTTGCCGGACCACCGACGAATTGACACTCCTCGGCTCCGTCAACGATTCGTTCACCAACTGGAGACATACGATGGAGTGCGGTATGTTTACGGTGGCGAAAATCATCGCGGAATTGACTGCTCGGGTCTCGTTCGCGCTGCCATGGTCCGCGCGCTCGTCGACGAAGGCATCTCTTCCACGGATCCGGCGCTCTTGCGTGCAGCTTTTACCTTATGGTGGCGCGACACCAATGCGGTTCAGCTCGGGAAAGGCGGCCGGGAATTGGCGTCGCCAATTGGAGACGGATCGCCGACCCCAATGCGCGGGGCGCAAAATCTGCGACCCGGCGACCTTGCTGTAACGACGTCCGGCAGCCACGTTCTGGCGTACCTTGGTAACCACCGGTGGATCGAAGCCGACCCGGACGTAGCACATGTGCATATCGTCGATCTAGATACGTCCCGGATTGGCGAGCAGGAAGTGTTGCTGGTGACTTGGTACTGGTTGCGCTGAGTGCCGCAGGGTTTAATCGAGCCAGCTCAACGGATATTTCTCATCGTCGAGTTTAAGCGCTTCTTCCGTCAGCTCGAGCGTATGCTGAGTGTCAAACATGACGGCGAGTTCTTCCGTGCGCACCGCGTCTTTGCTCGCCATGATCGTGCCCGGATGCGGGCCGTGTGGAATGCCGCGCGGATGCAACGTGATCGAGCCACTTTCAATTCCGCGGCGCGATCCAAAATTTCCGCGGACATAGAACAAAACCTCGTCCGCTTCCACATTGTCGTGCACCCAGGGAATTTTCACGGCCTCGGGATGCGTATCGAGAAAGCGCGGCGCGAATGTGCAAACGACGTAACCGCGAATCTCAAACGTTTGATGGATCGGCGGTGGTTGATGCACCGTACCGGTGATTGGTTCAAAATCCTGCGCGTTAAACGTAAACGGGTACAAATAACCGTCCCAGCCAACAGCATCGAAAGGATGATGCGCCAGGGTGACGCGAGTGAAGCGTCCGCCGTCTTTTACCAAAATATCGACATCTTCCTCTTTGTCGATCGTCATGACCTCGGCTGGTGCATGAAAATCGCGCTCCGAATAGGGAGCACCCATTTTGATCTGGCCTTCGTGATTTAAGTAACGCTGCGGGATTCGCACCGGACCAACTGATTCGAGAATGAGATAATCCTCTTCTTCGACCTTGTTCGGAACGAGTCGATAAGTGATTCCGCGTGGGATGACGATGTAATCTTCCTCGCGATAAGGCAGCTTGCCGAAAACCGTTTCGAGTGTGCCGCCGCCTTTAAAGACGAAGATGATTTCGTCCGCGCCGCCGTTTTTATAATACTCGAACTTGTCGTATGTCTTCGCCGGCCGCGCGCGATACGCGGTCATGTCCTGATTGAACAACATCGGGATGCGGCTCGTATAAAGGTCGCCCCGACGCGGAATGTCCGCCGTTTTCAAGTGATGATGTCGCAACGGACTGTCGGTAACCTTTTTCGGCGCCCAGTGCTTGATCAGTTCGACGTTGCGCACGCGCGTGGGCGGTCGCAGGTGATACATGATCGAGTAGGTCTCATCGAATCCTTGCGTGGTGATGACGTGCTCGTAGGCGATGCCTTCGTTCTTGTAAGACGGCGCGGCGCCATTGCGGTGAAACCAGATGTGATGTTTGCGCGGAATCTGACCGAGTCTTTGATATTGCGGCATAAGTCTAACTAGATGTAGTAATCAACGGGCCTTACAAGAAGCGGATTACCCTCACCCCAACCCTCTCCCAAAGGGAGAGGTGGTTCCTTCTCCCTCGGGGAGAAGGCTAGGATGAGGGCCGTCTTGAAGTTCATTTAGAGTTTTACAAATTGCCTCGCCGGTCCTGCTCCTTTTCGAGCGCCTCGAAGAGCGCTTTGAAATTGCCTTTGCCGAAACTCTTGGCGCCTTTGCGCTGAATGATTTCAAAGAAGAGCGTCGGCCGATCCTCCACCGGCTTGGTGAAGATTTGCAGCAGATAACCTTCGTTGTCGCGATCGACCAAAATGCCGAGTCGCTTCAACGGCTCCAGGTCTTCATCGATGTGGCCGACGCGAGCGGGCAACTCGTCGTAATAGCTCGTCGGAATATTCAAGAACTCGACACCGCGCTTCTGGATCTCGGTCACGGTCTTGACGATGTCCTTCGTCGCGATCGCGACATGCTGCACGCCTTCGCCATCATAGAAATCGAGATACTCTTCCACCTGCGATTTCTTTTTCCCCTCGGCCGGCTCGTTGATCGGGAATTTCACAAAACCGTTTCCGTTGCTCATGACCTTGCTCATTAACGCTGAGTACTCGGTAGAGATATCTTTGTCATCAAACGTCAGGATGTTTTTGAAGCCCATCACGTCTTCGTAAAATTTCACCCACGGATTCATCTGGTTCCATCCGACGTTGCCCACGCAATGATCGACATATTCCAGGCCGGTCTCGGACGGTCGGTAATCCGACTCCCATTTCTCGAAACCGGGCATGAAAAGGCCGCTGTAATCGTCGCGCTCGATAAACAGGTGAACGACTTCGCCGTAGGTGTGAATGCCGCTCATGACCAACTTTCCGGCATCGTCTTTGAGCGTAGTCGGTTTCATGAAACTCTTACCCCCGCGTTTCGTCGTTTCGTTCCAGGCCGAAGTCGCGTCTTTCACTTTCAACGCAATCG
>JBEEGY010000236.1:0-19396 GCA_041167145.1 Verrucomicrobiota bacterium | reverse complement strand
CGCCTCCGGTGCCTTCAACGTAACGATCTCCGGCCTGACGATTTCGAACGGCAACACCACGGCCGGCGGCGGCGGCATTTCAAATGATGGCCCCAGCACGGTGAATGTCGCAGACTGCACGATTAGTGGCAACAACGCTAGCAGCGGCGGCGGCGGCGGCATCGAGAACGGCGTCAACAACGCGATGGTCACTTTGACGAACAGCACGGTGAGCGGCAACACCGCCTTCTTCGGCGGCGGCATCTTCAACAACAGCACGGTCACTTTGACGAACAGCACGCTGAGCGGCAACATGTCCAGTAACTCCGGCGGCGGCATCTTCAACAACGGCGGCACGGTCACTTTGACGAACAGCACGCTGAGCGGCAACACCGGGGGCGCAGGCAACAACGGCGGCGGCGGCATCTTCACCGGCCAGGGCGCGGTCACTTTGACGAACAGCACGGTGAGCGGCAACACCTCCAGCGGCAGCGGCGGCGGCATCAACGCCGGCAGCGGCACCGTGACTGTTAAGAACACAATAATCGCTGGGAACACTGCCGTGGGAAGTGCCCCCGATCTCACTAGCACGGGCTCGTTCACCTCGCAGGGCTACAACCTGATCGGCAAATCCGACGGCAGCCAAGGTTTTACCAACTGCGTCAATAACGACCAGGTAGGCAGCAGCGCCACGCCACTCGACCCGAAGCTTGGCCCCTTGCAGAACAACGGCGGCCCAACCTTCACGCAGGCATTGCTCACTGGCAGCCCCGCCATTGACAAAGGCGCCGCCGCGACCGACCCCGTCACGAGCAATCCCATCACTACAGATCAGCGTGGCTTTACCCGCCCGGTTGACGATTCTTCCATAGCCAACGCCACAGGCGGCAACGGCAGCGACATCGGCGCGTTTGAGGCACCGGCCTGTACGCCACCGCCGACGGGCATGGTCAGTTGGTGGCCGGGCGATGACAATGCCAATGACATTCAAGACGGTAACGACGGCACGTTGCAAAACGGTGCAACGTTCGCGCCGGGCAAAGTTGGTCGGGCGTTTAGTTTCGATGGTGTCGACGACTTTGTGAACGTGCCAGACAGCCCGAGCCTCAATCAGCAAACGTTCACCATTGATGCATGGATCAAGACTGGCGGTATCACGAATGGTGGTGTCGAAGGTTTCATTGCCGCCAAGTCAGGGACCGACGCGAGTTCGGGGTATGAATTCGGCGTCGAAACGCCGGCTCAGGGCGGGCATCTTCGATTCGCTCTTAACGGTGGCGCCGGCGGCGCGGATTTCTCAGGAACTATTTCCGTCACGGACAACGCTTTTCACCATGTGGCGGCAACCTACGACGGCGCGACCATGAAGCTCTTCGTGGACGGCAACCTCGATGCGCAAAAGGCAGTCGCGGTGACGATTTCTTATCCGGCAGGACATCCGTTTGTCATCGACAAACGTGAGTATCCCGACGCCCCCTCGGGGACTTTTCCGGGGCTGATTGACGAGCTTGAGTTTTTCAACCGCGCGCTTTCACCAACAGAGATTCAAGCCATTGTTGCCGCGGGCAGCGCCGGCAAATGCAAGCCCGAGAGTCATCTCGCGAACATTTCAACGCGCGCGGCGGTTGGCACTGGTGACAACGTCGCGATAGGCGGATTCATTATCCGCATGGATCCCACTTCATCGCCGGCCAGCAGCACGCGCGGAGCGGCACCTAATACCAAGCGCGTGCTCATTCGCGGCATCGGCCCGTCACTCACCAGTAATGGCGTCGATCCACTTCCCGGTCGATTAATGGATCCGGTGATCGACTTGCACGATCAAAGCGGAGCGCTCATTGCTTCGAACGACGATTGGAAAGTCTCTGACGGAACTCAAACCGAAGCGGACATTACCAACACCGGGCTCGCGCCGAGTGACGATCATGAATCGGCCTTGTTAAGAACGCTCGCCAGCGATAATGCTTACACCGCCATTTTGCTTGGGGCTGGCAACACCACCGGCATTGGCCTGGTCGAAGTGTACGACTTGGAATCAAGCACCGGCGTACATCTCGCCAACATTTCGACGCGGGGATTTGTTTCCACCGGCGACGACGTTTTGATCGGCGGCATCATTCTGCAGGGCGGAAACCCCCAGAGGATTTTGCTGCGCGCCATCGGTCCCTCATTGGCGGCCCATGGAATTTCCAACGCGCTCGAGGATCCAGTCTTGGAATTGCACGACAGCAACGGCGCGGTCATGGAAACGAATGATGATTGGATGAATTCGACTGAAAAGGCATGCATCATCGCAACCGGTCTGGCGCCGAGCGATCCGAAAGAATCGGCGATCTTATTTACGCTGGCGCCCGGCGGGTATACCGCCATCGTTCACGGCAAAGATCCAAATCCCACCGGCATCGGTCTGGTCGAAGCCTACGATCTCGGTCAGCCTTAATCCGCGAAATCGACCCTATAAGATCGCCGTGATCGAAAAGCGGACCCAGAAAATCGCTCGCGACGAGTGCAAGATCGACATAAGTAATTGCCGATCTTGTCACGTGTGATTTCCTTTATCGTTCCGGCTTACAACGAAGAGCTCGAACTTCCCGCCACGATCGCCGCCATCCACGCTGCCGCCAAGCTCGCGACAGAAGATTACGAAATCATCGTGGTCGACGACGCTTCCACCGATGCGACTGCCGATATCGCGAGACGCGCAGGCGCGCAGATTGTTTCGATCGATCGGCGGCACATCGCAGCCGTGCGCAACGCCGGCGCGCGCGCAGCGGGAGGCGACGTTTTGTTTTTTGTCGATGCCGATACGCGCATCAACTCAAAGCACGTCACCGACGCACTCGCCGCGCTTCAATCCGGCTATGCCGGCGGCAGCGCCCGGCTGCTGGCCGACGGCGTCATTCCGCGGTGGGGCCGCATTTTCATGAAAGCGTTCTGCGCCATTTACTTCGGCGTCAATCTCGGCGCGGGCGCGTTCCTTTTCACGACCCGCAAGAACTTCGAGAGGTCCGGAGGATTCGATGAGCAATATTTTATTGGCGAAGAGATCTATTTCAGCTTCGCGCTGAGAAGGCTGGGCCGCTTCAAAGTCTTGCGCGAACCGATCGTTACCTCCGGCCGCAAGCTGCGCATGTATTCCGGCCGCCATGTTTTCGTAAAGACATTGTCGATCTTGTTCGGAGGTCCAAACGTTGCGCGCTCACGGAAGAAACTCGGCCTCTGGTACGACGGCAAACGCGAGACAAGATCGCCATGAACAAAAAGGAAACCTGGCGGATCGCAATCGCGACTACCCCGGAGGAGATTCAACGCTGTTATTCCGTGATGCGTGAGCTGCGGCCTCATTTTGAGGACCCGGGAAAATTTGTCGAACGCGTCACGCGTCAACAACGCGACGGTTACCTGATCGCTTTTCTCGAAGCGGAAAACCAAGTCCGCGCCGTCGCCGGTTACCGGTTTCTCGAATCTCTCTTTTCCGGGAAGTTTCTTTATGTCGACGATCTGGTCACACGCGCGCAGGATCGGTCGCGCGGATTCGGGGGCAAGCTTTTCGATTGGTTGGTCGAACAGGCGCGCCAGCAGGGTTGCGATAATCTCGAGCTGGATTCCGGCGTGCAACGTTGCGACGCCCATCGTTTCTATCTGGTCAACCGAATGAAAATTGCGTCTTATCATTTTTCGATTCCGACGAGTGGCCGGGATTCAACGCAGACACGCAAACCAACCTAGCTTATGAAAAACGAAAATCCGTGGATCGAGATTTGTCCGGGCATAAAACGCCAGACGGTGACGAGTGGAAAAACCATGTATCAAATGCTCGCCACGCTCGAGCCCGATAGCAGGATGCCCGAGCATCAGCATCCGCAGGAACAGATCGTCCACATTCTGTCCGGCCGAATGAAGTTGATCGTCAATGGAACGCCGCACGAAATGACGACGGGCGATTCATTCTATCTCGCCGGCCAAGTCCCCCATGGCGTGGAGACGATCGAGGAAACACGCGTGCTCGACACCTTCAGTCCGCCGCGCGACGAATACCTCGCGATCGACGAAGTAAATCGTCAGCGCATGGTCCGGGAGAAGGTGTAGCCACTGTCCTGTGTCCGGTTCGAACGGTGCATCGCGCCATGGCGGCACCGGATGTCATCCTGCGCTGGAAGAGGAGCGTTTTCTTACTCGACTCGCGGAACCGGACCACGCTACGATCAGGGCCGCAGCTGGGTTTTTCCTGGGTAGGCGTAACCGGGAGCAAGGCCATGAAATTGAATCCAAGCTTATTCGTCGCGATTGCTTTGGTCGCGGCCGCTGCTTCAAGACTCGGCATGGTCGCGGCCGCCACGCCGGCTGAAGTTGACCCAGTAACTCGCCGGGCGGCGCAGCAATCAATGCTGAGTTTGCCGCTTCGCTTCGAAGAGAACAACGGAAGCTTCGATCCGCAGGTCAAGTATTTGGCCCGCGGCCCGAGTTACACTCTCTTTCTCACTCCGGCCGAAACTGTGCTTACGATTCGACAGGGCGGGCAGGGCGAAGCCGCTAAGAGCGATGCAAAGCTGCGCAGTGTCTCTTCGGCTAAGGCTCGCGCTCCTGATTCTAAGGCAAGTATCGTGCGGGTGCGGCTGGAAGGCGCCAATCGCGCAGGGACACTCCGCGGTGAGAGTGAGCTAAGTGCGCCGACAAATTACTTCATCGGCAATGATCCGGCGAAATGGCGCGCCGCCAGGAATTATGAACGGGTCCGCTGTGAGTCGGTTTATCCGGGAGTGGACGTGCTATATCACGGAAAGCAACAGGAGTTGGAATACGACTTTGAGGTGGCGCCGGGAGCAGATCCGGGACGGATCGTTTTGCGTTATGAGGGGGTGCGGCGGCTACACGTCGACGTTGACGGATCGTTGGTACTAAAGCTCAAGGCGGGTGGCGAACTTCGGCAACACCGGCCCGTAGCTTATCAAGTGGTCAACGGCGAGCGGCGCGAGGTGGCGAGCCGTTATTTGGTCAAAGGGAAACAGCGTATGGCTTTTGAGCTTGGCGATTACGATGCCTCCCAGGTGCTCGTGATTGATCCGCCGGTGCTGAGTTATTCGACTTATGTCGGTGCCCCTCTTGGCCCCGGCGGCGCCTCGACTGATATAGGCCACGGTATCGCGGTGGACTCAGCCGGCCACGTCTACGTCGTGGGTGAAACAACTTCGACGAATTTTCCGACGCTCAATCAGTATCAAACTGATCAAACGAATACCGATGCTTTCGTGATAAAACTCGACACCAATGCCAGCGGAGCGGCCTCGCTCCTCTATTCAACTTATCTTGGGGGTAGCGGTATTGATATAGGCCACGGTATCGCGGCGGATTCGGCCGGCAACGCTTACGTGACGGGCCAAACTTTGTCGACCGACTTTCCGACGCTCAATCAGTATCAAACGGACCAGGGCGGTGCGGACGCTTTTGTCACCAAGCTCGACACTAACGCGACTGGAGCAGCCTCGCTCCTTTATTCGACTTATCTTGGAGGAATCGGCACTGATCTCGGTATCGCGATAGCGGTGGGCGGGTTAGGCAACGTTCTCGTCACGGGCGACACCGATTCGAACAATTTTCCGACGTTCCATGAGTATGAAACATACCAGCCTGGGCAGACCTCGACGAGCGCTTTTGTCACCAAACTCGACCCGAGCGCCAGCGGAGCGGCCTCGCTTCTGTATTCGACTTATCTTTTTGGGGTTAATGGTGAGAATCACGGCACCGGGGTCGCGGTGGGTGCAGGGGGCAAGATTTTCGTTACGGGCTGGACCGAGTCGGGCGCCTTTCCCACCCTCAATGAGTATCAAACAGACCAGCCTGGCGTGGACGCTTTTGTGGCGAAACTTGATCCGTCCCTCAGCGGCGTAGCCTCACTTCTTTATTCGACCTATCTTGGTGGTGGCGGCGATGATATCGGTAACGGCATCGCGGTGGATTCGGCGGGCAACGCTTACGTGACCGGCACCACTTCGTCCACCAACTTTCCGGTCCTCAATCAGTATCAAGGCAACCAACCTAACACGGACGCTTTCGTCACTAAACTTGATCCGGACGCCAGCGGCGCAGCTTCTCTTCTCTATTCGACCTATCTCGGTGGTAGCGGTTTCAGCGATATCGGCAATGCGATTGCGGTGGACTCTGCGGGCAATGCTTACGTCACGGGCGAGACCGATTCGACCGACTTTCCAACGCTTGATCCGTTGCAAACCGATCAACCCAACACGGACGCTTTTGTCGCGAAAGTAAATACGAACGCAAGTGGCGTCGCCTCCCTCCTTTTTTGTACCTATCTCGGCGGCGATGGGGTTGACGCCGGCAAAGGCATCGCGCTCGACTCAGCGGGGCAAATTTACGTAACGGGGCAGACCGCGTCGACCAATTTCCCGACGCTGAACCAGTATCAAACGCACCAAGTATTAATCGATTCTTTCGTGACCAAATACGGGATCGGGCTGAAAATTAATTCGATCACCCGCGTCGGTAACAACATCGTCTTGCAATGTCTCGGCGTGCCCAACCAGGTTCACACCGTTCTGTTTTCGCCCGATTTGATAATCTCTTTTGGCACCCCCGCTCCCGCCCCTGCCGCCGATGCCAACGGCGCTTTTCAATACACGGACACCAGCCCCGGCACGAAGCGTTTTTACAAAGTGACGTTTCCCTGAGTTTCTAAGTGAAACAACCGGCCAGCACCCCGGCTACACCGGATTGTCGATCTTGCGCGGAAAAGATTGGCTACAAAGCCAGCAACCGTGCTAGCCTGCGCGGCTTAACCAAATAAACCTATGTTACACATCATCTGGTCGATCATTGTCGGTTTCATTGTCGGTTTGATCGCGCGCGCCGTCATGCCCGGCATGCAGCATCTCGGTTTCCTCATGACGACGCTGCTTGGCATTGGCGGTTCGATTGTGGGGGGGCTAATTGGCCGGCTTTTCTCCAAACCTGAACCGGGCACTTCATTTCATGCTGCCGGGTTTGTCATGTCCATCATCGGCGCGATTTTACTGCTCTTCATCTGGGGCAAGTTAAATCCTGGATAGGATAGAATTGAAAACGAAGGAGTTTGCGAACGACGCTGAAGTCGCAACTCTAGTCACTGCGTTTGAGACGGCGACGATTCCCCCGTCGCAGTTTACTCACGTCGCCCACATGGCGGTGGCGCTGAGTTATCTCGACCAGCTGCCTCTGGCTGCCGCGCTCGCGCGCATGCGCGAGAAACTTCTCCAGTTCACGGCGCACAACCATCTTGTCGATCTTTATCATGAGACACTCACAACTTTTTGGATGCGCCTGCTCGATCACGTCGCGCAGAATCATTATCAAAAGGTTCCGCTTTGGCGCCGAATCAACTTGATCGTCGCACGCTGGGGAACGGCTGCGCCGGTGGAGGCGCATTACTCCCGCGAATTGATCAAATCGAAGATCGCGCGCGAAAACTGGACCCCGCCGGATCGCCTGCCCATTCCATTCTAGTTTTAGGTTGTTTGCTATTCATTGATTCGTGGCAAGGTTGCCGCATGCCGAAGTCCAAGCACAAATCGAAAACCCAACCCAAAAAAGGAAAGCGCGATTTCGCTCAAAACCCTTTCTCTGGTTTCCAGAAAACAATCGGAGTTAAGCCGCAGGCGCAGCGCCATTCCCGTTCGGGTCGCGGTAAGTAATGGCAAGGGCCAGGATGCCACCGCCAATGTCGCCGGTTAGCTACTGCGACGGTGGATTCTTTCGCTACCTTGCCACGACCGACTTGCGAATGGCCGTTCTTCATCTACAATAGGCGCTTCGTTTATGGCAGAGAGCACGGAAACATTGGACCTCAAGCAGTTCCAATTGCACGAAAAGGATACAGGTAGCGCGGATGTTCAAGTCGCGCTGCTCACACACCGGATCGCGCAGTTGACCGAACACTTGAAAACCAACGCGAAAGATCACTCCTCGCGTCGCGGCCTGTTGAAAATGGTCGCGCAACGCCGGAGTCTGCTCGACTACTTGAGCCGATCGGAATCCGATCGCTACAAGAAGTTGCTCGACAAGCTGAACCTGCGGAAATAGCCGCGGGAGAAGATGTCGAGTTGGCGTCCGCGTTTTGGGCCCGAAGCCGGCGAAATTAAACATAGCGCGTTTACAGGCCGCTAAGGCACCTTGGATTTTAGGTTTTAGCTCCGAAAGCGTTCGGAGTTAAAACCTACAGTCAGGGTGACCGGCCTGGGATCCGCACATCCAGGAAAGTTATATGCAACAGAAGGTCACGGCCCAAATTGGGGCCAATCAGATATCAATTGAAACAGGCAAGATCGCCAAACTTGCTGACGGCGCAGTCGTGGTCTCATGCGGCGACACCATCGTGATGGTGAGCGCGGTCTCGGCCACCGCGCTTAAGGAAGGGCAGGATTGGTTCCCGCTTACGGTCGATTACCGCGAGAAAGCGGCCGCCGTTGGAAAATTTCCCGGCGGTTATTTTAAACGTGAAGGCCGTCCCTCCGAGAAAGAGACGCTCACCTCGCGCATGACAGACCGGCCGCTGCGGCCGCTGTTTCCGCAAGGGTATCTCTACGACACGCAAATCATCAGCATGCTCTTGAGCGCTGATGGAGAAAACGATCCGGATATTCTCGCCATGAATGGCGCTTCGGCGGCACTTTGCGTTTCAGACATTCCGTTTGCTGGTCCGATCGGCGCGGTGCGCGTGGGCCGAGTGAGTGGCCAATTTGTGGCCAACCCGACGCACACCGAGCGCGAACAAAGCGATCTCGATCTCATTTACGTCGGCACCGAAAACGACGTTATTATGATTGAAGGCGCGGCCAACGAAGTGCCGGAAGCGGATTTCGTGAAGGCACTCGAGTTTGCGCATGGTCACGCGCGCGAAATGATTCGCATTCAAAAGGAGCTGGCCGCGCAAGTAGGCAAGCCGAAGCGCGAGATGCCGTTGCTGCAAGTGAGTCCCGAGTTGCTCGAGATTGCCTATAAGGTCGCCGGCGATCGAATTGAAGCCGCGCTTTATACCGAAGGCAAAGTTGCGCGCTCTAAAGCGGTCGAAGCTTTGCGCGAGGAAGTGAAGATGTCGATCTTGGAAAAACATCCCGAGGCCGACAAGTTCGCCATCAACCAGGCTTTCGATTACGTGCAGAAAAAAGCATTTCGAAAGAGCATTCTTGAAAAGCAAAAACGAATGGATGGGCGCGGTTACCAGGACCTGCGCCAGATCACCTGCGAAGTTAGCGTTTTGCCGCGCGCGCATGGCTCGGCCATCTTTCAGCGCGGTGAAACCCAGGCGCTCGCTCTCGCCACTTTGGCGCCGATCGAGGAAGCGCAGAACATCGATGCCTACGGTGGTGGAGTAAGTTCGAAGCGTTTCATTTTACATTACAATTTCCCGCCCTTCAGCGTGGGCGAAACTGGCCGGACCGGCGGCGCGAGCCGGCGCGAGATCGGGCACGGCGCCTTGGCCGAGCGTTCGCTCGAACCAATCGTGCCGAGCGAAACCGATTTCCGCTACGCCATTCGCATCTCGAGCGAGATCATGGAATCGAATGGCTCCACTTCAATGGCGAGCGTTTGCGGCGGCATGCTCGCGCTCATGGACGCGGGCGTTCCGGTCAAGGGGACGGTCGCGGGAATTTCTGTCGGCTTGGTGACGGAGTCCGGCGATGACGGCCAAATGAAGCGCTACGAATTGCTTACCGACATCATCGGATCGGAAGATCATTTCGGCGACATGGATTTCAAACTTTGCGGCACCGATAACGGCGTGACCGGTTTTCAGCTCGATCTGAAACTTCCCGGCGTCAGCCACAAGATCATGGCCGAAGCAATTGGGCGCGCCAAAGAAGCGCGCACGAAAATTCTCGAGATCATGCGCGGCAGGATCGACAAGCCGCGTGCGGAACTTTCGAAATACGCGCCGCGCATCGAGACGATCAAAATCAATCCGGAGAAGATCGGCGCACTTATCGGCCCCGGCGGCAAGACGATCAAGGGCATCGTCGCCGAGACCGGCGCTGAGATTAATATCGAGGATGACGGCTCCGTGCACATCTACGCCACGAGTGGCGAATCAATGGCGCGCGCCAAGGAAATCATCGGCGGCATGACCAAGGAAATCGAGATCGGCCAGACCTATCAAGGCCGGGTCGTGACGATCAAAGAATTCGGTGCCTTCGTGGAAGTGTTCCCGGGCAAGGACGGACTCGTGCACATTTCCGAGTTGGCCGATTTCCGGGTGAAACGAACCGAAGACGTTGTCAAAGTCGGCGACATGATCTGGGTGAAATGCATCGGCATTGATGACAAAGGCCGGGTCAAGCTGAGTCGCAGGGCCGCGCTTAAAGACCGCGCCGAAGCAGAGACCGGCCAACCCGCTCCGGTTGAGACGCACTGATGTTTGCAGGTTGTGATCGCTGAGCGCGGGTCGGGCCATCGACCCCGGGGCGACAGTATTCAGTTGTTATTCAGGGCGAAGTGAAGAATTTCATTTTGTCGCCAGGTATGACTACGCCCACTCGAATATCGTACGGTGTGCTCGCGGGCACGATCGTCTTGGTCGGTGTCTTGCATCTTGGCGCGCCATTGCTCGCGGTCTTGTTCTCTTACTTCGCGTTGCAAAAACTTTTTTTGCTCACAAAATCGAAATTGCTGGCCCTGATTTTGTTTGTCGTGGTTGCCGCGGCAATGATGTACGTTGCGGGTCACTTTACGCGGCTTGCCATCCGCGCTCTGCCCGAGGTCGCGGAGAATACCATTCCGCCAATGATTGCCTGGGCCGAATCGCGTCAAATAGAACTGCCATTTACCGATTTGGAAAGCTTGCAGGCCTTATTGGTCGATAGCTTGAAAGAGGAAGCACATTATCTTGGAAATGTCGCTAACTTCGCTCGAAGCACGGCGGCGGCGTTTGTCTTTGCTCTTATCGGAATTGTCTGCGCGATAAGCCTGTTTTTGAAGGGCGAGATTGACGTTTACCGTGACCTTCACGCGACTCAAAACAATCTCTATTCCGTTTTGTCCGACGAGATTGCCCGGCGCTTTCGCGATTTTTACCGCAGTTTTGCCACGGTCATGGGCGCGCAAATCACCATTTCGCTTATTAACACTACCTTGACGTCCATCTTTGTCCTGAGCACGCAGCTGCCTCACGCGCCGCTCGTCATCGCGGTCACGTTTCTTTGCGGGTTGCTGCCCATTGTCGGCAACCTTATTAGCAACACGATCATCGTTTTCCTCGCTTTCACCATTTCCTTGAAGATGGCCGTCTTCGCACTTGTTTTTCTGATCGTGGTTCACAAGCTCGAATACTTTTTGAATAGCAAGATCATCGGCGCTCGCATCCGCAATCCGGTTTGGTTGACCTTGATCGGACTGATCATCGGCGAAAGATTGATGGGCATTCCGGGAATGATTCTCGCCCCGGTTGTTTTGAATTATCTCCGCGAGGAAATGACGAGGGTCGAAATCCCGCGGGCGCCTGCCGCGGTAGTGTGATCGCAGCGAAGCCGCCCTGTCGTGAAGCCGGATTTGTCTTTGTCATTCCGAGCGAATTTGCCTGTCCGGCTCGGAACGAGGAATCTCTCACTTCATAGAGTGGTAACGCCGTGAAAGCAGAATTCCTCGAGAAATTGATCGGACGGCTCGGCCGGATCGGGCCGGAAGAGGTGCAGAATTATTTTCTGCGCCTGGCCCAGGAAAAGGGTTTTCTCGAAACGGTCTTCAACGCCATCCAGGAAGGAATCATTGTGACCGATTCGAACGGGCGCATCACTTATTTGAACGCCGCCGCCTGCGAATTGTTCGGACTCGAAGGCGACGACGCCATTGGCAAGCGCCTCGACGAACGAGTGCGCGGACTCGACTGGGAATCGCTCACCCAGAGCGGCGGTCCCGTCAGCCGCGACATCGAAATTTTTTACCCGGCCAATCGCTTTATTAATTTTTACATCGTTCCCCTCATGATCGAGCGGCGATCGGCCGAGGAGAAGATCGACACCTCCGCCGAGCGCGTGGGTTACGCCATGATCTTGCGCGACATCACGGAAAGCCGGCGCAGCGTCCAGCAAACCATCGAGTCGGAACGGTTGAATGCGCTCACTTTGCTCGCCGCCGGCGTGGCGCATGAAATCGGGAACCCGCTCAACTCCCTTAACATTCATCTGCAATTAATGGAAAGGCGCGTGGGCAATCTCGAAAGCCCGACGCGCGAGGAACTTCAAGAATCGATCGACATCGCGCGCGCCGAGATCGGGCGGCTCGATTCCATCGTCACGCAGTTCCTCCGCGCCATTCGGCCCTCCAAGCCGCAGCTGCATCCGGAAAACATCAACACGATTGTGGACGAATCCGTGCGCTTCTTCGCGCCCGAAATTCAGGACCGCGACATCGTGGTCGAGCAGGAGCTGCGTTCCGACTTGCCTCTTCTCGAGTTGGATGGCGAACAAATGAAGCAGGCTTTCTACAATATTATTAAGAATAGCTTCGAGGCGATGAAGCGCCGCGGCGTTCTGCATATCCGCACCGATCGGGATGACACCCATGTGCTCGTTAGTTTCACCGACACAGGCGGCGGCATCTCCGCGGAAAACCTGAGCAGGATTTTCGAGCCTTATTTTACAACGAAATCCACCGGCACCGGGCTCGGATTGCTGATCGTGCGACGGATTGTGCGCGAGCATGGGGGCGAACTTTCGGTCGAGAGCAGTGAAGGAAAAGGTCTCACGCTCACGATTCGCCTGCCCTACATCGACAGACGTGTGCGGATGTTGGAAGCGGGGACACCAACGGATGAGGACGGAGGGCGGAGGGCGGAAGGATGAAGGCGGAAGGCGGATCTTCTGGAGGGCGGAGCTCTGCGACGCCGCCGAGCGAGCAAAACGCAGGCTCGCTGAACTCGCCCCTCCAGAGCTCGCTTGCCCATCTTCCAGCTCGTTGGCGCTTCAATCGCGATTGTCGGCTCGGTTAAGCTCGCTCATGTTGTGAGATCGCCATGCCGCCGACCGTCCTTATTGTCGATGACGAGAAACACACCCGCGATGGACTCCGGCGTCTGCTCGAAAACGATTACGACGTTTATGTCGCGGCCGACACGGCGGGCGCCTTCGATGTTCTCGAACGCGAAAATGTCGATCTTCTTCTGACCGATTTGCGCCTCGGCGGTGAGGACGGAATGACGCTGATCGAGCGCGCTCTCAAAATGCCGCATCCACCGATTTGCATCATGATGACTGCTTACGGATCAGTCGACACCGCCGTCGAAGCGATGAAGCGCGGCGCCTACGATTTCGTGACCAAGCCGCTCAATCTCGACAAAGTGGAAATCCTGATTGCACGTGCGTTGCAGAGCCGAAAACTGGAACAGGAAAATCGATCGCTGCGTGAGCAAGTCGACGAGCGCTATGGTTTGGAAAGCATCGTGGGCGCGGCGCCCGCCTTGCGCGAAGTGCTCGACACCATCCGGCAGGTCGCGCCTTCGTCCGCCAGCGTCTTGATTGAAGGCGAAAGCGGCACCGGCAAGGAATTGGCCGCGCACGCCATTCATAATCTCAGCCGGCGCAACAAGGCAAAATTTGTCGCGGTGCATTGTGCAGCGCTTTCCCCGCAGTTGCTCGAGAGCGAGCTGTTCGGTCATGAGAAGGGCGCCTTCACCGGCGCGAGCGAACGCCGGATCGGGAGATTCGAACAGGCGAACGGCGGAACGATGTTTCTCGACGAAGTCGGCGAGATCGAGCCGAGCACGCAAGTAAAGTTGCTTCGCGTCATGGGCGAAGAGCACGCCTTCGAACGCGTTGGCGGAAATCAAACTCTGCGCGCCGATGTCCGCGTGATCGCGGCGACGAACAAGAATCTTGAGAAACTTGTGCAGGAAGGAAAATTCCGCGACGATTTGTTCTTCCGATTAAACGTCGTGCGCATCACCATGCCGCCGTTGCGTGAACGCAAGGAAGACATTCCGCTTCTCGCGCGGGGATTTTTGCGCCACTTCTCTACGGCGAATGACAAACCACTTCTCGAGCTTACCGCTGATGCCATGAACGCGCTCCTGGCTTACAACTGGCCCGGCAACGTTCGCGAACTGCGTACTGCCATCGAACATGGCGTCGTCATGGCGACCGGGGCCAAGATCACGTTGCGCGATTTACCGGGCGCGGTTCGACAGGCCGCCGGTCAACCATTGCCGCATGGCCTCACTCATGCGCTCGCCGAAACATCGAGTCCACTGGATCTCCGCGAAACAGAAAAAAAACTCATTGTTCAGGCGCTCACTGCTACCAGTGGCAACGTCACGGCGGCAGCGAAGAAACTTGGAATTAGCCGGCGCACCTTACATCGCAAGATCAACGAAATGAATGCGGCCCAGGTCCGCGAAACCTCAAACGAGGAAAAAGAAAATGCCGGGTAGCGCAGAGTTCGTTCAACGTGCGGTGCACACCCTTGAAGCGGGCGCGCTGGCGATTTGGGTTCGGCGCGGACTAATCCTGGTCCTTATTATCGCGCTGGCCGTTTTTTATCTATGGAACTTTCGCGGCCTGGCCACATCGCAAGCCATGGATCAGGCGCAAATCGGGCGCGCCATCGCCACGGGTCACGGTTGGCGGACCAATATGATTCGACCGCGTGCGGTCGCTCAGTTGCAGGCCCATGGGAAAAACGCGTATCGAGTTTATTACGACACCTATCACGCGCCTTTGCCCCCGCTCATCGATGCCATTGCTCTGTTCCCGGTAAAAGCACACCTGACGATGACGCCGGCGGACGTCGTCTTTGCCGGCGACAAAACCATTGCGGCCATGTCGATCTTGCTGTTCTTCGCCTCTGTTGTTGTCCTTTTCTTTCTTGCACGTCGCCTGTTCGATCAGCGGCTGGCGCTGCTCGCCTGTGCCTTGGTCCTGCTTTGCGATGCTCTCTGGCAATACTCGCTCTCCGGTCTACCCCAGATGTTATTATTACTTTTCTTTAATTTGACCGTCTATGCGCTGGCGCGCGCGGTTGAGGCAAGAAATGGCGCGGGCGGCGTCCGCATCTGGCTCGCGGCCGCTGGAGCAGGGTTTGGTCTCCTCGCCCTGACTCACGCTCTGACGATATGGATGTTTATCGCGGCGCTGATCTTCTGTGTGTTTTATTTTCGTCCCCGTGGTTGGGCAGCGGGCATCGTCCTGGCTGCTTTCGCCGTTCTCTACACGCCCTGGTTGCTCCGGAATTTCGTCATCTGCGGTAATCCGGGCGGCGTTGCCATTTATTCCGTGCTCGATGGGATGCGTCATCCCGAAGCCGGCTGGATGCGCCATGTCGATCTTGGCTTCGAAGGAATCGGTCCCGGCGCGTTGCGCGACAAGATTACAACGAACCTGCTCACCCAATCGGCCCAAATCTTCGGCTACTTCGGCTGGAGCGTAGTGGCTTTGATGTTTTTCGTTGCCTTGCTTCATGCCTTTAAGCGAAAGGAGACGAGCGCGCTTCGCTGGATAATCCTTACCATGTGGGCAGGCGCGGTCATGGGGATGGCGGTTTATGGAATCAACGAGGAGCAAGGTGTTGCCGCCAATCAGTTGCACTTGATTTTCATTCCCCTGATGACTTGCTACGGTCTCGCGTTTCTTCTCGTGCAGTGGAACCGGCTTGAAATCGGTTTTCGTCTGGCGCGCATCGGATTTATCACTCTGCTTTTCATCCTCTGTGCGTTGCCGATGATATTGGCCACGCCCTGGCTGTCGCCCTGGAAACCGAGCGTGCGCTGGCCCCCCTATGTGCCGCCCTCCATCGCGGTCTTGAACGGTTGGATGAAGCCCGAGGAAGTTGTCGCCTCCGATATGCCATGGGCAATCGCTTGGTACGCGGGCCGTCGCGGTTTGTGGGTGCCCGTTACCCAGAAAACCTTTACCGATTTCAATGATTATCAGGTGCTGGGCGGCCCGGTCAATGGACTCTACCTCACCCCCATTAGTGGCACTCAAAATAACCTCGGCGATATTTTGAAAGGTGAGTACCGCGATTGGGGTCCTGTCATCTTGCGCAATGTGAACTTGGAGAAGTTTCCCCTTAAATGGGCGACCCTTCTCGGTCTTGACAACGAATGCATCTTTTTTAGCGACCGCGACCGTTCGAAGGCTTCGTCGCCGTAAATTATCCGCTGGCGAATCTGTAGTGGCCGGCGTGCCGCCTGCGGCCGACACGGCCGCCCCTACAGTATTTAGAATTTCCGATTTACGAAGTGTGCTTCGAGCGTTCAATTATCACCAGTGCAGCCCAAAAAGATTTTCGGAACTGATGGCGTTCGTGGCGTTGCCAACGTCGAGCCGGTCACGGCCGAAACGGCCTTGAAACTGGGACGCGCTGCCGCGCATGTTTTTACGCAGCTTAATCCCCGCACGATCCCGGAAGGCGCCCGCCCGAAAATTGTGCTCGGCAAAGACACTCGGTTGTCCGGTTACATGCTCGAGAACGCGCTCGTTGCCGGCATCACTTCGCTGGGTGTCGATGTCTTGCTCATCGGTCCGTTACCGACACCCGGCGTCGCTTATATCACGCGCTCGCTGCGCGCTGACGCCGGCATCGTTCTCTCCGCTTCTCATAATCCCTACGAAGACAATGGCATTAAGTTTTTTCGTCACGATGGCTACAAACTCGACGATCAGATCGAACAGAAAATCGAGGAACTCGTTTTCACAGGCGAAATCGATTCGGTCCGCCCGACCGCGGGAAAAATCGGCCGCGCCGCCCGCATCGATGACGCGCTCGGCCGCTACGTCGAATTCGCCAAGGCGAGTTTCCCGCGAAAGATGTCGCTCGAAGAAATGCGGGTGGCGGTCGATGTTGCCAACGGCGCCGCTTACAAATCAACCCCATGCATTTTGCGCGAGCTCGGCGCGGAAGTCATCGTCGCGCACAACGAGCCGAACGGGACGAACATCAACGCCCAATGCGGCAGCACGTATCCGGCGGAGATTCAACGTATCGTCAAAGAAACCGGCGCCAGCGTTGGCATCACACATGATGGGGATGCCGACCGCGTTCTGCTCTGTGATGAGAATGGCGATATTGTTGATGGCGACGAAATTCTTGCCATCGCCGCGGTCGATCTTTTGCAAGCCGGCCAGCTGCGCGAGAACACGCTCGTCGCTACGATCATGAGTAATTTCGGCCTCGACGAAACGCTCGCTGCGCGCGGCGGCAAAGTGGTGCGGACCAAAGTAGGCGATCGTTATGTCATCGAGGAAATGGTCCGGCGTAACCTTAACCTGGGCGGCGAACAGAGCGGTCACATGATCTTTCGCGATTTTACAACCACTGGCGACGGCATTATCAGCGCGCTGCAGGTTTTGCGAATCATGCACACAAGCGGAAAGCCGTTGAGCGAATTGAAGGCGTGTCTCGAGAAATATCCGCAGGCGCAACGCAACTTGAAGGTGAAAGCCAAGCCGCCCATCGAAGAATTACGGGAAGTCGTGAAATTGCGAGATGAGGTCGAGCGCGAACTCGCCGGCAAAGGCCGGGTTCTTCTGCGCTATTCCGGCACCGAGCCGAAGATTCGTCTTTTGATCGAGGGGCGGGAACTCGACAAGATCGACAAGCAGGCCAACCGCATCGCCGACGCGATTCAAAGCGCCATTGGCGCGAATTGAACAGGACACGATGTCTAAACATGCTGTCATCCTGAGCGAAGCGAAGGACCCCACACAGGCTGATGGATTGCGCGATGCAGCTTGCGTGTCGCCACCTTCGCGTGTGAGGTCCCTCGCTCCGCTCGGGATGACACGTTTATTTAGCATTGTATCGTTATGATACTTTCCCGTGTCATCGAAGCGCTTCTCTTCAGTGCGCAAAAACCGATCTCGGCCTTTGTCATGTCGAGCGAAGTCGAGATATCTCTCATTATTTTCAATTTATTTGCGCACGGGAGAAAGCCTTCCGCCGTCGACTAAGTGAATATGACTCTATCGCAGATAGTTGAAGCGCTTCTCTTCAGCGCGCAGAAACCGCTTTCGATCTTTGTCATGTCGAGCGAAGTCGAGGCATCTCTTACTGTTTTGCTGCAATGGCCATGACACTCGCGCAAATTATCGACGCTCTTTTGTTCAGTGCGCAGAAACCGCTTTCAACAAAGGAGATTGTCGATCTTATGAAACGCGCGAGCGAGTCTGCCGATTTTTCCCCGAACGATTTCGGCAGCGTCCGCCAGGCTGAAGTAGCGGCCGCGCTCGAGCAGTTGAAGATCGAATACGTTCAACAACAACGCGCCTTTCAACTCGTCGAAAAAGCGGAGGGCTGGCAGCTCGCGACCGATGCGGCCTTTGCGCCATGGGTCCGCGAGCTCTATCCCGAGCCAAAGCCCGCCCGCTTGACCGCACCTGCGCTCGAGACACTGGCCATCATCGCGTATCGGCAGCCGATCACGCGCCCCGATGTCGAAGCCGTGCGCGGCGTGACCATCGATGGCGTTCTGCAAAACTTGATGGAACGCGGTCTCGTCAAGATCAGTGGACGCGCCGAAATTCCCGGTCGCCCGCTTCTTTACGAGACGACGCAATTTTTCCTCGACCACTTCGGCCTGCGCAACCTCGACGAACTGCCTAACGTGGAAGAATTGCGCAAACGTTATCTGCCGATGGCGCCGCGACCGCCAGCCGTTGTTGCGGCTGATGCTGGTTCGCAATCGCCTAGTGCCACGGCCACGGAAGCAGGTAGGGGCGATTGACTCCGAAAGCTTTCGCGAGTTAACCTCAATCGCCCGGGGTTTTCTCAGGATCCCCGCTCAGTTTCCTAACTGATATACTTCAATGAGCGCGTTACCGCTCGTGCCGTTCTTTCCACGCACAATCGCCGTGTAACTTCCGGGCGACAAAGTGCCGACAATCGTGCTCTCGAGGTCTTGGGAAGGCGCGAGGCCCGTAGCTTCGATTTCGGCTTGCTGGCTCTCCTTCCAGTTATCGTTGGAAATAAGCAACGAACCGTTGTCATCGTACAAGAACAGGGTCGGATCGGCCAAAACCTGAGAAACGCCGTACTGACTTAAGGAAGGCCCGAGCGCGCGGACAATTGCTTTGCTGGAAGCGTTCCCCTGAACAATAAGGCCCCCGATCATGACATTGTTGTCGGTCTGAACGAAACCACGCGTCGAGATGTTTGCGAACTGGGAGTCGCCGACGGAATCACCATCAAAGCATTCCACCAGCGCAACACCGGTGGTGTTGTTTACACCGCGGATGATCGCGGTGTAGGGTCCTGGAGCGAGCATTGCCACCATGGCCGATTCCAGATCGTTGCCCGGCGCCAGGCCGGTAGCTCGAATTTCAGCTTCGCGACTCGGATTTTGCGTACCGTCAGGGTCCTTCTTCCAGTCATTGTTGGCTGCGATGAGCTGGCCGTTGGAATAAAGTTCGAGCTGGGGATCAGCCAGGGCCCCAGAAAC
>JBEEGY010000235.1:0-3746 GCA_041167145.1 Verrucomicrobiota bacterium | reverse complement strand
GCACATCCCAGCGCGGACGAGCGCCGAGAACCCCGAGATTCTCCGCCGCCTGACCAGCCGCCGGCAAGATCGACAAGAAGAATGTGAAGGCGAGGAAACGTCGGATCATTACGGCAATAAAGCATCGCTGGTTGGATTTTGCGCTCGTTGATGATTTGCAGTGTTATCCTGAGCCCTTCGACAAGCTCAGGGCAGGCTCCGCTGCCCTGCAAAAATAGCCGGAGCCCTGAGCGCAGCGCCGCAGGCGCAAGCCGAACGGGGAAGGACCCCGCATTTCGCGAAAGATCACGCAAACCAAATTGTGTAATCTATCAGTCTTTTGAGAGGTCCCTCGGTCGCCGCGGCGACCTCGGGATGACAACGCAGTCGGTCATGTCTAGTGTCGCAGAATGCTGACCGTGCTGTTTTTGGGCGACATCGTTGGCGAGCTGGGCCGTAACGCGGTCATCGCGCGGCTTCCCGAGCTCAAAGCGCAACACGGGATCGACTTTGTCGTCGTCAATGGCGAGAACGCCGCCGGCGGGCGCGGCATTACCGGAAAGATCACGATCGATCTGTTGCGCGCCGGCGTGTCCGTCATAACAACCGGCGACCACATCTGGGACCAGAAGGACATTGTTGGATTCATCGGGAGCGAGCCGCGCCTTTTGCGTCCGATAAATTATCCGGCGGGCGCACCCGGCAGCGGCTCGATTGTTCTAGACACCGCCAAAGGCAAGGTCGGTGTCATCAACGTGCAAGCACGCACGTTTATGCAACCGATCCTGGAAAATCCATTTCGTGCCGTGGAAGAGGCGGTCGCGAGGATGCGCGAGGAAACTGCGAATATCATTGTCGATCTTCACGGTGAGACCACGAGCGAAAAAATCGCCATGGGCCGTTTTCTCGACGGCAAAGTCTCGGCCGTCTTCGGAACCCATACACACGTGCAAACCGCCGACGAACAAATTTTCCCCGGCGGCACCGCTTTTCTGTGCGATGCGGGAATGTGCGGCCCAATCAATTCGATTCTCGGGCGTGCGATCGAGCCGATTATGAATCGGTTCATCTCGAACATGCCCGCGCCATTTCCTGTAGCGGTCGGTGAAGTCCGGCTCCGTGGCGCACTGCTGGGGATTGACGAAACTACAGGGCGCGCCCTGCGCATAGAGCGAGTCGATGAACCCGGACCCGCTCAAACAAGAACGCCCGGATCTGAATCCAAGATCGAGATCGAGGCAGCTGGTTCGGAAGAGACCTGAGAGTTGGGCTTGCCCGGCCGGATTTTCTTGGTCAAACTCTCGGATTCTCGTCCTGCATTTAATGTCCAACCACAAACCATGAAAAAATATCTTTTTCTCATTGTCGCGATCGCCCTTTCCATTCCGCAATTCGTTCATGCGCAAAGAAAAGAGGAAGTAAAGAGATTCGGTCACGACGGGATGGAAGCGCAGCGCGCCAAGAACTGGCCGAAAGCCATATCCGCATTCAAGAAGGTCGCGGAACTCGAGCCGTCATCGCAAAACCATGAGAACCTCGGTATTGTCTATCGCAATGCCGGAAATCTTGGGGAAGCGATCAAGAGTTTCAGCAATGCCCTCGAGGCCGACGCCGACAACGTTTCCGCCTACGGCAACCGCGCTTCCGCGCTGATCGGCCAAAAACGTTACGATGAAGCGATTAGCGACTCGAGCGAGGTCCTCAAGCGGCAGCCGGATAACGTCAATGCAAGACGCATGCGTGCGTTTGCTGCTTCGAGCAAGGGCGATTGGAAAATGGCGCATGATGATTACAGCGCGATCCTGAACGCGAACCATAACGATGCCGAGGCCTTGAAAGGCCGCGCTTACGTTTTCAAACAGGCCAAGGACAACGACAAGGCCTTGGAAGACTACTCCGCGCTGATCAAGATGCGTCCGAAAGACAGTCACGCTTACCTCGACCGGAGCAAGGTTTATGAAGCCAAGGGCGATGCCGCGAAAGCCATGGCCGATGTCGATCAAGCTGTGAAGATCGACCCGAAAAACACTGACGCGCAGAATTGGAAGAAGTACTTGGAAGAGAGACAAAAATCTCAGCAAGCGCAACCGCCGCCTCTTCCTCCGCCACCACCGAAAACCACTCCAGCGCCTAAGGCGACCAAACCGTCCTAGCTTGATTGGATTGGCACTGCGGCGCGCCAGTTTCGCTCAGGTCTCGCTGCCGTTCTCCGAATCGACCGCTTCCTCGGTTTCTTCCTTGCGCGGCGGCGAAAATTTCCGCTTCCGCCGGTTTGCCGGCAACGGCGACAACGTCATGGTCACGTTGCGCCCGGTGATCTTCGGTTCCATCTCTACTTGCGACATACCGGAGAGATCGTTGCGCACTTTTTCCATTAACTGCATTCCAAATTCCTGGTGCGCCATTTCGCGGCCGCGGAATTGAAGCTGCACTCGCACCTTGTTCCCTTTGTCGAGAAACTCTTCCCCGTGGCGTACTTTTGTCAGGTAATCGTGTTCGTCGATGTTAACGCGAAACTTGATTTCCTTGAGCTTGGCGCCGGAGGGCCTCTTGTCCTTGTCGTGCTTGGAAATGTCGTAACGAAATTTTCCGAGCGCGACGATTTTGCAAACCGGTGGATTGGCCGTGGGCGCGACCTCGACAACATCAAGTCCGAGGCTTTGCGCTTTGCGCAGGGCATCGGAAAGCTTCATGACGCCCAGCTGTTCGCCGGTGGCTCCTAAAATAACCCGGATCTCGCGGGCGCGAATCCGGCCGTTTACACGAAATTGTGGTTGCAGATTAAATCAAGCTCCTGGCCGGCGAAGCGGGAGTGCACCGCACCGCCGTTATTTCTTTCATCGCATTTTCCGGTCGCACTAATGTGATTCCGAAACACTCTTCATCGCCGCGGCTGCGATAACCGCGGCAACCGGCCCCATTATTTGCGAGCCGAGGGGAAGTTGTAAGCAACATTTGGCTGCTGGCAAGACGAATCTGTCGCAAAGTAGATTGTCGATCTTGCTTTAAGAAGCAGGCGGCGCGCCGAAATCACGCCGCAACCAGCGGCTCAAGCCGGACAATGTGCAAGGGCGAAATCCAATCCGCTTCATCAGGGATATCTTGTTTCGGATCACTTACAGCTCGACCAACGATAAGCATTATTCTGGTTACGATGGCGAATTCGGGATGATTTATGTCCAGATGTTTGCCGTCGCCCGTGTGGACGCGGAAGGGAATGAAAGGCGTGGCTCGCAGGAATTTGTTAATCTCTTGGGGGTTCACAGTGAGCAGATTACCAAAATTCTCGTGACTCTTCAAGGACGCTCACCTTTCCGGCGGCGCGCCGAAATGTGCGGCGTGCGCGGCGTAGGCAACCGCATCCTCGAGAAAGGAATCGAGAGTAGCGACGAACGGATCGAGTTTCACCACCCCGGAAAACACCGCGCGATCTCCGATTTCGGTGTCGATCAGGAAAGCCGGCCGCTGCGTTACCTGGAGCGCGTGGAATTCCGCTGTCGATGTCCGAATGCGTGCTTCGATCTCCGGCGACTTCGCGCGCTCAAGCAATTTCTTCTTGTCGATCTTTCCAGCGTCCGCGCCAGTTTGCGCGGCCACGTCCCAATCGCTGACTTGCTTTCCATCGCGTAACGCGGCATGGGCCAGCGCGAGTCGGACACGATCATCTGTGATTTCGAAATCCTTCGCCGCTTCCGCGACACAATTTGGCGCGAGCCACTCCGGCAAACTTGGATCGTACCACTCCGTGTTGAGCATGAAGGGCGAAC
>JBEEGY010000234.1:0-3014 GCA_041167145.1 Verrucomicrobiota bacterium | reverse complement strand
TCTTGCCGCTACGTTAGGCGCTTCGCGTCTTATTGTGGGCGCGCCCAAACGCAATGCGCTCATCAATCTTCTCCGTGGCAACGTCATTCGCGAAGTCTCAAACTCACTCCCGGAAGAGATTGATCTGCTCGTTTATGCGTGAAGATGCACAGCAACTTCGATCTCGGCGGTTTGCGGGAACATGTCGAGCGGTGTGACCGATTCGATGGTGAATGTTTTTTGCAAGTCCGCGAGATCGCGCGCGAGCGTCGGCGGATTACACGAAACGTAAATGAACGTGGATGGTGCAAGATCGACAATCGCTCGTCGGATGTTTGGGCTCAGACCGGTAGCCGGAGGATCGACAAGCAAGACCAAGGAGCGGCGGTTTTCAACCGCCGGGGCGATTTGGAAATCGCCCTTCCTTGAATCTGCAGTCGCCGCGGCGACCGGCTCGGCACCGCCCCGGCTGAGCGGGGCGGCTACAGTTAGCGCGCGGTCGAGTTCTTCCTCGATGTCGCCGGCGATGTAAGTTTCTTTTGCGGTCGCGTTCTTTTGGGCGGCCTCGATCGCGAACCGGTCCCAATCGATCCCAATCACGCGCTCGAATTTATCGAGCAGTGCTTTAGCGAAAAAGCCGGCGCCGCAATAGGCGTCGATGAGTAATTGTTGTCCGGCGGGAACGAATTGCGCGATCAGATCGCGCAATGATTTGGCAACCGCATCGTTTGTTTGGGAAAAGACGCGCGGACTGGTTTCGGCGCGCAAGGTGTAATGACCGTCACGCACGCGCCGCCTTCGCAGGTCCGCAAGCGCGCGATTCACTTCGTCCATTGCGATCGGGCACGCCTCGATGTCGATCAAACGGTGCGAGTCGCGCCGATAAAATCCGAGTACGCCCTCCTGTGCGTGTACGGTGATGCGATTGCGATAAGCGTAGTCGACCGGCGAGGGGATAATTGGACGCATCGGAATGTCTTTAAGTTTTCCGATGCGTTGTAGAACGTCGCGGACCTGTCGCCACTTAATCGCGAGCTGATGTTCGTAGTCGATATGTTGATAAGCGCAGCCGCCGCATCGACCGAAATAAGGACAAGCCGGTGTGACACGATGCGGTGAATCTTCGCGAAGATCGGCGATCTCCGCTTCGGCGAATTGTTTTTTCTCGCGCACAATTTGCGCGGCGATTTTTTCACCCTCGATGGTAAAGGGAACGAAAACCGCCTTGCCGTTTTCGCGGGCGACCCCTTTTCCGCCGAAAGCAATGTCTTCGATTTTTAGTTCTGCGATACGCACGGCGCGACTGTAAACGTCGGAAGTTCCAAATCCCAACATCCAAGTTCCAAGCAAATTTCAATCACCAAATCTTCAAAATTCGCGCGGCGAGCTTTGGGATTTGAAGTTTCCCTGGATTTTGGGATTTGGGACTTGGAGTTTGCGTCGCTCACGCCGCCGCCGGCGCGCCCATGACGGACTCAATGGCCGCTTCCAATCTTTCCAGTTTCACTGGCTTTACGAGATGTTCGGAGAATCCGGCCTGCAAACTTTTTTGAATGTCGCCGTTCATCCCAAAACCACTGATGGCGATTCCGCGAATGCCGGAAATACCGCGGAGACAGGTCATCAGTTCCATGCCGGTGCCGTCGGGCAGGGCGATGTCGCTGATGAGCAAATCGAATTGATTGCGCGTGCCCGCCTCGAGCGCGGAACGCATGTCCGGCATGGCGGCGACGAGATGACCGCGGCGCACGAGCAATCTCTCCAAAGCCGCGCACGTGTCCTGATGATCGTCCACCAGCAGAATGCGAAGCGATCGCTGCGAAGATTCACTCGTGGCGTCAACAAAACGTCGCGCGCTCTGGCGCGGCGCCACCGTTTTCATTGTTAAAGTGAATATCGATCCTTGGCCGTGTCCTTCGCTTCGTGCGACCAGCGTGGCGCCGTGCGCTTCGGCGAGCGATTTCGAAATGGCCAGGCCGAGACCGAGGCCGCCAAAGCGTCGTTGAAAAGAACGGTCGCCTTGTTCGAATGGATTGAACATCCGCTCCATGATTTCGGATTCAATACCGATGCCGGTGTCGCGTACGGTGATGCTTAAGGTTTGCGGGGCCGGGTTCGCCGAAGAAATCGTGATGTCGCCGTCTTCGCCCGTAAATTTGATGGCGTTCTTGAGCAAGTTCCAAATGATCTGCTGGAACTTGGCCGCGTCCGCCAAGATGTGATGGGCACCGGCGCGCAACTCAACATTGACGCGAATTTTTCTGGCGCCCGCTTCGCTCGCGCAAATCTCCACGACGTTGCCGATGCACGCGTGAGCATCGAGCGGCTCGAAGTTCAATTGCAGTTTGTCTTTTGCAATACGGGTAAGATCGAGAAGGTCGTCGATGAGCTGACTCTCCAGTTCGACGTTGCGGCGAATCATGGAGAGCGCTGCCTTGGAATCTTCAGAGTGTGTAAGTTCCGATTCCAGCGTGTGCAAGGCAGCGAGCACGGGCGTGAGCGGAGTGCGCAGCTCGTGCGAAAGCATGGCGAGAAAATTATCCTTTGTGCGGTTGGCTGCTTCGACGGTTACCTTTTGCTGCTCGATGGCCTCTTCGGCGCGACGCCGCTCGGCCATGGCTGCGGCCAGTGCCATCGCCGTAATCGTCAAAACAGCGGTGGAGGTTTGCAGAATGAGCAGCGATTGGTTCTGCGTCTCCATGATGAAAGGCCCAAAATGGCGAAGCGTGCCCCAGATCGCGACGATCGAAAGAATGAAAATACCGGTCGCCGTTTCTCGTTGGGAAAAACGGAAAGCCGTCCAAATCAAAATGGGTCCAAGAATGAAGGAAATGGGATAGTTCTTCGCCGAAATGGGGAACCATCCGCCGAAAACTGTTTCACCGAGCAGGGCCATCAAGACGAGAAGCGCGACGACTTCAATCGCTTCGCGGCGATTCCAACGCCAGTTGGGGGCGATGCTCCAAAGAATAATCAACGGAGCAATCACAAGATCGCCGGTGGTGTCGCCCAACCACCAGGTCAACCAGATTGGG
>JBEEGY010000233.1:0-3049 GCA_041167145.1 Verrucomicrobiota bacterium | reverse complement strand
TCGCCCCACCGGCTCGGAAGGCTTCACAACGCGCATTGTCGCGATCCTTTTCGCGGACGCGGTCGGCTTCAGCAAGTTGAGTGAGGAGGAAGTTCCGCGGTTCGTGCAACATTTTCTGGGCGGGATCGCGCAACTGGCAAAAGAGTTTCATGACAAGATCATCGCCAGGAACACTTGGGGCGACGGACTTTACTTCGTATTCTCCGATGTCGATCTTGCCGGCAAGTTCGCACTCGAGCTCGCCGAACTGGTTGCCTCCACGAAATGGGAAGAGAAAGGCTTGCGCGGCGGGTTGAACTTGCGCATCGCGCTTCACGCCGGTCCGGTTTACGAATTCGATGATCCCATCACCGGCCACCGTACCTACAGTGGCACGCATGTGAGCCGGGCGGCGCGGATCGAACCAATCACTCCGCCGGGCCAGGTTTACGCGAGCGAAGCCTTCGCCGCGCTCGCCGCCGCGCGTCGTGCGGACGGCTTCACCTGCGACTACGTTGGCCAAACGCCGTTGGCCAAAGGTTACGGAACACTACCGACTTATCATGTCCGGATCAGACGAGCATTGGATCGACGGGCACGAGCGGACGGATGAGTTCGGTGACGGCGGGAATGTCTTTGATCTTGAAGCGGCGGCCGCGTCTGCGGATTTTCGTGCTTTCGAGTTCGCTCATACGGAGAATTTTGCCGTTTCTCCAAATCCACGCGTCGGGATTGTAAGGGCCGACACGGCGCGGATTGGTCCAGGTGTGGATCGACAATAAATTTTGCGCGATAGCGGCGGCGATGTGCATCGGGCCGCTGTCCACACTGATAACGAAGCGCGCGACGCGAATCAAGCGGATCAGTTGCAACAATGAAGTCTGATTGGTCAGATCGACGCAATTTTCTGTCGCTTCAATTTTGCGGTTGGATTTGCCGACAATGACGACGCGAGTGGGCGCAAAGGCTGCGCAGAATTCTTCGATGACTGAGTTTGACAGCGATTTTTTTTCTCCCCGTGCGAAGGGATGAAGAAGAATGAAGGGCGGATATTCGTCAAAGCGCGGGAGAGTGTCGCCGGTTGGGAGGGGACACCGGAGCGCATCGCCGACTTTTGCGCCAGCCAATTCGGCGAGCTTCAGGTAACGCTCGATGGCGTGTTCGCGGCGATTGACCCTGGCGGCGCGATGGTAAAACAAGCGCGAACCTTCACGTCCGTCGCTCATGCCATAAAGTTTTTTGGCGCGGCTGACTTTGCCGATGAACGCACTGCGGAAAAGTCCCTGAAAATCGAGCGCCAGATCCGGTTTGAGCTCGCGCGTTTTCTTCAACCACGGCCACAAACGATCGGGCGCGCCCAAGCCGGTGAAATCGCCGCGCGGGAAAATGTGGACGTGATCGACATCGGGATTGCCACGCAAAAGCGTGGACCATTCCGGATTAATGACCCAGGTGATCTTCGCCTTCGGATAAGTGTCCTTAACGAGCGCGACCGCGGGCAACGTATGAACAATATCGCCGAGCGAGCTCGGTTTTATGATTAAGATGGATTTGATCTCTGAGTCCAAGAGAACTGAATTAGAGAATACAAATCAACAAACGAGAAGCCAGAAGTGCGACAATGCTGCGGCCTGTTCGACGACCCGCGCGTTGACCAATTTATGCTGCCGAGACCCGCACCCTCACCTTAATCCTCTCCCTGAGGGAGAGGACGACGCGAAGCGACTGGTGAGGGTCAATCGTTGATCTCAAGCTTCAGCGCCCGATAGCGAGACGCTCGGCGAGGAGCGCCGGCAAACCCGCCTTGTCGATTTTTTTCTGCGCAGTCTCCAGATCGTATTGCACGCGGCACTGTTCGACCACGTTTTTTTCGAGGTGATAAACGCAATAGGCGGCGCGCCAATCACCATCGCGTGGCTGGCCAACGCTGCCGGTGTTGATGAAATACTTTTTCGCCGCATCGATCGAAAGCTGATCGACGCGGACACGGCGCACACCGCCTTCTTCTTGAATAAACGCCATTGGCACGTGGGTGTGCCCGAAGAAACAAACCGTGGTGTGTTGATGGGTGAAGCTCGCGGTCGCGTCCAAATTATTGAAGACATATCCCCATTGCTCCGGCGTATCGAGGGTGGCGTGCACGATGGTGAAGTCGCGCACCTGGAGCTGAAATCGCAGATCGCGCAACCATTGCTTGTCCTCTTCGCCCAGATGTTCGCGCGTCCAGTTAATGGCCTGCTCGGCCAGCTCGTTGAAGTCGCGCGACGATTCCTCGATCGAGGCCTGCTCGTCATGATTGCCCTTCACGGTGGGGCAATCCAATTTACGAATGCGATCGACGCACTCATGCGGATTCGCGTTGTAGCCGACGACATCGCCCAGGCAAACGAAATGAGTGCACTTGCGTTCCTCGGCATCGCGCAAGACAGCTTCGAGTGCCTCAAGATTGCCGTGGATGTCGCTGAAAATTGCGTAGCGCATGAAGAATGGTGAGAAAGCTAAAACGGTGAAAAGTGTAACGATGCAACCATTTAACGATTTAACGATTCCGTATCAGGAATTCGTCGATCGCGCGGAATATCGAGTTTGTCTTCGAGAAACTTCAAGCGCGCGATGAGGGTGGGAAGGCGTTCGTGCGCACCGGCGTCATACAGCCGGTGCAACTGGTCGTACGCCTCGCGTTCGCGTTCCGCAACGTAAGAGAGTTCGTAAGCGGCAAATCGCTTGTTGTAGCTCATCGCACCGGGCAAGGCGGCGGCTTTGGCAAAGAACTCGGAAGCGAGTGCGTGATCGTTGTATTTGTCTTTGTAGAGCCGGGCGAGCGATTCGTAGAGACGCGGTTCATCAGGATTGTTCATGATTCCGCGCTCGAGGAAATCTTTACCGAGCGCAAAATATTCGCGTTGCGCCTTGATGCGGAGAGCGGCGCGCGCCTGCGCCGGATCATTCAGCGCGGCGACGCTCGCGTTCCAAGCCATGTGCCAGGCGGCCATGTCCCAAAAGAGAACCGAGCGCGGCTGCAGAGGGGTGACCTGGCGTAATAACAAAAGACCACGGCTCCACTCCATCC
>JBEEGY010000232.1:0-5760 GCA_041167145.1 Verrucomicrobiota bacterium | reverse complement strand
TTCACTTTGCGCATGCGCAATGATTTCTAGGCGCTGCCGCGCACGGGCACGAGAAAAATCAAAGACCGCCGAGCGTCAGCGAATTACGGGCGGCGTCGGAGTCGGTGGTGGAGGCCGCATCGTTTTTTTAGGTTGGTTACTCCCGGCACCCGGGCCCAGCGCAGTCCCGGTCGGGCGCAGTAGAGTCCGTTGCGGTGTGGGCGTGGGGGTTACCTTTGTGCCCCCACCTTTGGGTGGCCGAGTCGGTCCTGTTTTTGGCGTGGGTGTCGGTGTCGAAGGAGGATTGTTAGTAGATGTTCGAGGCGGCCTCGTCCGCTTTGGTGCCGGCGGGAGGATAGTTGTGCGAGTCGACGCAGACGCAGGCCCCGTGGGCGCAACCGCGCTTGGCGTCCCCGCATTTACCGGTGGCGGCGGTGATCCGCCAGGGCCTCCGCTTTGCTTCTTTATCGCTGTCCGAATGAGCTCGTCACTCGGCAACGGCGGAAAATCGGTGAGGAGCGGATGCGTCTTGGCCACTTGATCAAGATCCACATTTTCCGGCGGCGGAACTTTGATGGCGCCCGCGGGAACGCTCAGCATCTGACCAACACGAACTTTGACCGACTCTTGTGGGTATTTGTTAAGCCTGAGCCGCGCACCTCCCTCGAGAACAATCAGTTTGCTGTTGCCCAAGCGTGTCGATTCGAAAATGACGGTTGTGCCGGTGACACCCACGGTCACGGCGCGTGTTTTGAATTCCGCGCCCCCGGAATCCTTTGGCACGCGCAAAAGAATAGCACCGTTGTCTAGCTGACCGCTGCGCCCGGCTTTGTTGAAAGTGAAAACCGTATTAGCGCCCAACCGTGTGATCGTCAGATCCTCGAAAGTAAGCTCGGAACGCGATTCATCTCCGGTGCGCACGGCTGTGTTCTCCTTCACTTCGTCGTTTGGCACTGCTGCCCGTGGTTCCTCGCCTGCCGAGAGCAGATTGACCTCTTTTATGATCTGCGTAACACGCGCTTCCTTTTTCTTCGACGATTTGGCTGGAAGCGAAGCCCCGAAGACGAACGCAACTGCCCCCGCGATGCAGCTAAACAGAATCTTGGAACCCAGATTCATTGCGTAAACGAGTTCAGTTCCGGCAATATATTATAGCTTCCACTTCTTCGGGAGCTTTTGTTTTAACTTTTCCACGGGCGCGAACAGATCACCGAATTTATCGACACGCGCGAGCGTTTTGTCGGAGCGAAATTTCAAAAAGTCGGCCTTTTTCTTTTTCAAACAGTTCGCGACTTCGTCCCAGGTCACCGGCGTGGAAACTGTCGGCTCTTCCTTGGCCCGGAGCGAATACACGCAGATCGTCGTTTTGTGTTCGTCGTTCTGGCTCCAATCCACAAAAACTTTCTTTTTGCGCAACGCCTTCGACATGTTCGACGTGACAAGATCGACATGTTCGCGTTCGAGAAGTTGGGCCAGGGCACGCGACAAGTCTTTTGTCTGATCGAACGTGGCCGGCGTATTCAGCGGCACATAAACTTGCAGGCCTTTTGAGCCGCTCGTTTTCGGAAAGCTCTTCAACTTCATTTTCGCGAGCAGTTCCCGCAGCCAGAGTCCGACCTGGCAGCACTGCACGATGTCGGCGGGCGGCCCGGGATCGAGATCGAACACCATCATGGTCGGGCGCGCGACATCGCGTTTGCGAGCGAGCGAGGTGTGCAACTCGAGATCGGCCAGGTTCGCCGCCCAAACGAGTGTGGGCAGATCGCTGGCCAGGCAGTAATCCATCATGCGATTGTTGCCTTCGCTCCAGACCTTGGCCGTCTTCACCCATTTCGGGCGATGCGATGGACAATTCTTTTCGTAAAAAAACTCGCCTTCGACGCCGTTCGGATAGCGCTTCATGGTAAGCGGCCGATCCGCAAGATGCGGCAACAAGACCGGTGCAATGCGGATGTAGTAATCGATCACCTGACCCTTGGTGAATCCGGCCTTCGGATAAAGCACCTTGTTCAGGTTGGAGACCGAAAGCTTCTTCCCTTCAACGATGAGTTCGGCTTTGTCGGGCATGTTTCTTAAACCTCGCACAACGTCCACAACGGACACAAAGTTTCCAACCGTTTGTTCTTAATCGACCATCGTGCCCTTTGTGCGAGACCTCCTAGGCAAAGAAACGTTCCGGGGAAAGCAGCGGCTGCGGCTGGCAAATGCGGGCCACGCAATGTTCCCAGCTCTCGTGTCCGCTCAAGATCTCGATTTCCACTCGCAAAAAATAAATCGGCACATCTGTCTTTCCCAGTCGGGGCATACGGACGGCGTCTTTCTCAGTCGTGACAATCATCTCCAAATCGCGCCGTGCACAGCGATTAATAAAGCTGTGCAACTCGGCTTCGTTGTAACGGTGGTGATCGATGTAGCGTTTGGCCAATTCGATGCGCGCCCCAAGCTTGCGCAAGCCGTCTTCGAAGCTTTCCGGCGCGGCGATGCCGGAAATGGAACCGATGTATGTATTGCGCAACCGCTCGAGCGGAAGTTGTTCGCCGCTGAAAATATCCTGGAGGTAAAGCGGTTTGTGCGCGCACTCGATAATTTCCGCAGTGCGATTGTAACCGCGAATGCGCTCGATGAGCGCGTCGTTCGGCTCGCCCGTGCTTTTCGTAATGAAGACATAACTGGCGCGGCGAAGGTTGCGCGGCGGTTCGCGTAAAGTGCCGCGCGGCAGCAGGAACTCATTTCCGAAAGGTGCTTGTCGATCTATCAAGACAATGTCGAGCCGATGTTTGAGATGGAGATATTGCAAACCGTCATCGAGCAAAAGAGTGTCTGCCTTCCATTTGTCGATGGCGAAGAGCCCGCTCCGGACCCGGTCCTTGCCCACGAGCACGATCACGTCCTTCAAATTATGCGCGAGCATGTAGGGTTCGTCACCCGCAGTTAAGGAATCGAGCAGCAACGATTTTCCGTCCGAAACAACCCTGGGCGGATCGACATTTCGATTCAGTAATCGGTCCAGCAAACTGCGTTTGTGCGAGCGCACGCTCTTGTATCCGCGACTGAGGATAGCCACGCGCCGGCCGCCGGTTTGCAAAGCGCGCGCGAATTTTTCGACGATGGGTGTTTTGCCGGTTCCACCCACGGTCAAATTTCCGATGCTGATGACCAGACAACCGAGTGTGCGTTCCCGCAAAATTCTCTTCCGGTACAGATAGAGACGAAGCTGCACGATCCGTTCGTAGATGAAGGAGAGGAAATAAAGAACGCCGCGCAAAATCGCCGCACGAAACCCGCGACGGCGGCCGAGGATGACGTCGATGGCAAACTGCTCGAGGCTTTCAGTCCAGTGACCCATCGGAATGTTTGATTCTTGATGTTTGAAATTTGATTTGGGCACCGACGTTATCGGCTTTCGCAATGACTGTGCGTGCGATGGTCGATCTGGCCGTGCGCAACATGGCGTTCGCGACTTTTCTTGGCGAATTAAGTGTGAGCGCGGCGATAGTCGATCCGCTGCCACTCAGAAATGCGCCCAGCGCACCGGCTTTTTCCGCCGCCGCAATTACGCGCGGCAGAAAAGGAATCAGCTTTTGCCGAAAAGGCTGATGCAGATGATCGGCCAGGGCGCCACGTAGATTTTCGTAATCACATGAAGCAAACGCCGCTGTGATAGCACAGGCGTTGGCGCAGCTTTGCACGGCTGCAGCCCTGCTTAACTTCGACGGCAGAACTCTTCGCGCCTTCGACGTTCTGATTTCGAAATCCGGGATCAAAAGCACAAAATGCAAGCGCGGCGAAACTTCGAAACGCTGCACGTTTTCGCCGCGCACGACCGTAAAACCGCCGAGGGCCGACGGCGCGGCGTTGTCCGGATGTCCTTCGAGACGCGCCGCCAATCGCAAGATCGACAATCGATCGAGCGGATTCCGCGCGAGCCGATTCAATCCATGCAGAACTCCAAGACGAATGGTCGCGCTGCCGCCGAGCCCGCGCGACCGCGGAACATCTCCACGAATTTCGCACGAGAACGGAAACGGCCGCAGGCGAGATTCTTTGAAGAATAGTCGGGCTGCTTCGTCAATTATTCGTAACGGACGACGTTCGCCGCCGCGCGCAATCGTCACAAAATTGTAAAGATGCAGGGCCACGCCCAGGCAATCGAACCCGGGGCCGAGATTGGAAGTGCTGGCCGGAACCTGTACGGTGATTTTTTCCATGGCGAAGCTGGCAGAAATGAACGCCACAAAATGGGAGCGCGTCGATAACAATTTGCCGCCTATGAGCGCTGACTAAAGCTTTTGTCATTCCGAGCGGAGTCGAGGAATCTCTTACTGTTAACAACGAGAGATGTCTCGACTTCGCTCGACATGACAACAGAATGAAAAAGAAATCCGAGTGGATCGATCAAAACCTGCTGCGTACCTTCGAAGTGGAAGGCACCGACGCGCACCGGCTTTGCACGATCGAGGACGGCTGGGTGGAACGTTTCGGACGCGACATCCTCATTTCGTACAAGAAATCGCCAACGCGTGAACGTCTGCTTCTCGAACTCTATTTATGGGGCGCGGCCGTAGCGTTCAAGTTCGGCCGGATTTTTGGGCGCTACCTGCCCAGGCAAAATTCGGAGCGCGAAGCCCCGCGCCTGATGTTTGGCAATGCTGACGAGAATTTGCAGACGGTCGCGACGGAATGGTTGTTGCGTTATGGCATCGACTTCGCAGCCGGTTACTCCGTAGGACTGTTTGTCGATCAACGCGCGAATCGGCGCTATGTCCGTCGAATCGAGCCGAAGACAATGCTGAATTGCTTCGCATACACATGTTCGTTTTCGGTCGCAGCTGCGTCTGTCGGAGCGAAGACAGCGAATGTCGATCTTTCCAAGAAGTCGCTGGCCCGCGGAAAGGAAAATTTTGCGCTCAACAGTTTGCCGACAGGCGATCACCGCTTCATCGCAGATGACGTCATGAGCGTCTTGCCGCGGCTGGCGCGCAAAGGCGAAAAGTTTGACATGGTCATCCTCGATCCGCCGACATTCTCGCGTTCGCATCGCGGCAAATCTTTTCAGATTGAGCGTGACTTTGAGGAGCTGTTGCTCGCTGCCCTGGAAGTCGCGGAGCGCAACGCGCACATCCTGCTATCGACGAACTGCCTGAGCTTACGTGAAGGCGCGCTCGAAGTGATGGCGCGCTATTGCCTGAAAGCATCGCGTCGCGCCGGCAAGTTGCACCGCGAACCGCCTCCGGCCGATTTTCCGCCGGGCACCCCGGCCAGCACCGTTTGGTTGAGTTTGCGTTGACCAAATCGGGACGCGCGGATAACGATTGGTATCCGAACCATTAAGTAACATGCCTAGACGACGTGCTGAGCAACCCGCTGAATTAACCGAAGACATTGCACTCCGCAGTTTCCGCTACACGAAAGACCAGGTCGACGAGGTGCTTCATCAAACCGAAGGTTACGTGCGCGAAAACCCGGGACAATCGATGCTTTACGCGTTCGTGGCCGGGTACCTTCTCAATTGGCTGCCGATCGGTCGCATCCTGGGTACGATCTTTCGATTGCTTTTGGTCGCGCTCAAGCCCGCCGCGCTCATCTACGGCGCGAGCAGAGCTTACCAGGCGTTGCAGGACGAAAAGTAGGTGTAGCGGCGGGCGCAGATTGAAAATCAAGGAGCGGCGGCTTCCAAGCCGCCGATTGTTATAAACGGCGCTTTGGAAAGCGCCGCTCCTTGGTCATCGAGTGCTTATGCGAGGTCTATTCGCGTTAGTCTGCGGCTGGGGACAGCCGCCC
>JBEEGY010000231.1:0-4908 GCA_041167145.1 Verrucomicrobiota bacterium | reverse complement strand
ATTACCTGGTCGTAACGCGACGCCGCGTGTCATCCCTCATCCCGCCGTGGCGGGATGAGGGACCTCACCTAAGGCCAAGCGTCACACAAGCTTAATAGCGTAATCCTTCACCCGATGAGAGGTCCCTCGTTGTCTGCGCAACTCGGGATGACACGCCGTTTGAATGGAGGGCTAATCGATCGCCTCCACCGCGCGCATGAATTCACCGAAATCTTTGCCGTTGCGCGCGGCGTGATTGAGCGCTTCGAGTCGCGCATCAAGCGCTGCTTCCGGCAAAACGATGCGACGCGCGTTGCCTCCCTGGCCGAAAACAATTTCGTCCCATTGCAGCGATGTGATCTGCTCGTTGAACCGCGCCACGGAACGGCCGCGGAAGAATGCGCGCGTCGTTTCGGGTGGATTGAAGATCGACATCCGTATTGCATCCTCGCTCACGACGCGTCGCACCGATCCTTGTCGCACAAGCTCGTAGAACAAGCCGCGCTCCAGATCGACATTGTGATATTCGAGATCGATCGATTGCAGCCACGGATCGCTCCAGGAAAGCTTTTCCTCTTCCAGCAAAGCATTGAGCAGAAATTTCTTGGCAATCCAATCGACACGGTCGCGCGTGAGCGTGACGTCGCGCTCGAGATCGTTGAGAACGCTTTCCCATTCGCGCAAAATCCATTGTCGATCTTCACCCATCAGCTCGTTGCCTGCCGCGCCGTAGTTCAACGAAGGCGGGCCTGCCACGCCGTAGTTCGACGAAGGCGGGTCGATCTTAGCGGCAGCCTTGAGATAAATCCGTTGCACATCGATCGCGGAAATCTTGCGCCCGTCCTTTAGTTCGATGATCCAGTCGTAAGTTTGATCGCGACTGATCGATTTGTTGGCGTCGATCGGCTGTGCGATTTCGAGTTGCGGCGCCTCTCCGCGCTCAATCAAATCGAGCACGAGCGCAGTCGTTCCGATCTTCATGGCGGTGGCCCATTCGCTCATGTTTGAGTCGCCCAGAATGACGTGAAAACGGCGGTAACGGCTGGCATCGGCATGCGGCTCGTCGCGCGTATTTATCACCGGGCGCCGGTTCATGGTGTCGATGCTCACGAGCACACTGAAAAAATCCGCGCGCTGTGAAATTTGATAAACGCCGGGCTGACCGGCGGCGCTTTCCGCTTCGACGCCCATTTTGCCGGCGCCGGCAAAAATTTGCCGCGTGATCAGGAAAGGCAGAATGCCGGCGACGATGCGGTCCCACGGCACATCGCGCCGCATCAAATAGTTATCGTGACAACCGTAACTATGTCCGAAGAAGTCGGTGTTGTTTTTGTAAAGCCGCACTTCCTGGCCCTCGGGAAGTTTTTCGTTTCGGCGTCGCGCACATTCGGCCAGGATGCGCTCGCCCGCTTTGTCCTGAGAAACGATCTGCTGAAGGGTGGTGCACTCGGGCGTGGAATATTCCGGGTGCGCGTGATCGTTGTAGAAACGCGCGCCGTTTGAGAGGACGAGATCGCTTTTGATTTCCTCGAAACTGAGCGGCCGGTTCTTGTCGATCTCGTAATACGCCGATTCGTCCGTGTCCTGGCGCAAGGTCTTGGCGCGAAAACCGCGCGCATCGAGATGCGGATCTTCCAGTTCGTAATCCCATTTCATGAGCGCGCCGTGCTCGGTGTAACGGCGCACCAGCTCAATCGATTCCGTGACCACATCAACATTCTCCGCGCCGTTGACGGTGATGCCGTATTCCGTTTCGAGCCCAACCACCCTCTTCATCTGGCATTAAGATAGCAAATTTTGTAGGGGAAGCTGGCAACTTCCCGTAGAATTTCAGGCGCTGTCATGGCTCACCACAGGATCGACAATGGAGCCGGCGGGAGCCGAGCGACATGGACGGGCGGGTTGGGATCACGACCTGGGAGGGGTGCTGTTCGCGAGATGGGAATCGAGAGAATCAATCGCCGAAAGAAATCATGGGCATCGCGCGTGAAAAGATTTTTCGCGAGAAAACAAGCCCCGATGCGAATCGATCTTTACGCGACGTGTTGGAACGAAGAACGAATGATCCCGTTCTTCCTTCGACACTACGAGCCGATCGTGGACCGAATAATAATCTTCGATGACGGCTCGACCGACCGTTCGCGCGAGCTATTGACGGCGTCGCCAAAAGTGGAGATGCGGCGGCTGCGACAGGGGGAATCCTCCATCCTCATGCAAATGGAAGAATTAAACCATTGCTGGAAAGAAAGCCGCGGCCGCGCCGATTGGGTTTTTACCTGCGACATTGACGAACAAATCTACCATCACCGCGATCTGCGCGGTTATCTCGAGGAGTGCAAGAACGCCGGTGTCACGATACTGAACCCGGTGGGCGTGGACATGGTGAGCGTTGATTTTCCGCCGCCGGATTCAATTCTTAGCGAAACCGTCCGCCTGTGCTTGCGCACTTTTCTCCAGGACAAGCTTGCTGTGTTCGATCCCAGTGCGGTCGATGAAATCAATTACACGCCGGGTCGGCATGTGGCCAAGCCGATCGGTCGACTGATTTTTCCGGAGAAACGTGAGGTCAAGCTGCTCCACTACAAACACCTTGGCCTCGACTACGTGCAGCGGCGGACGAAAGAACTCGAAGGCCGCAAGACCCCCTACGATCGCGAGCGCGGCTGGGGGTTGCACTATTATCGGCCGCCTGACGATATCCGAATTGATTTCGAGAAAATGTTGAATGAAGCGATGGACATTTCGTTGATCGGAAAAAAACATCCGCCGCCCCAAGGGCGCTTACTCATGTAAAGCCTGGGGCAACGCCCCAGGGGAAAAGTTGTTTTCGTGTTTTAGCGCCAACGGTGCTGGCTCATCTAAAGCCTGGGGCAACGCCCCAGGGAAAAGTTGTTTTCGTGTTTTAGCGCCAACGGCGCTGGCTCATCTAAAGCCTGGGGCAACGCCCCAGGAAAGCGTTCGTTTTGTAAACGAGCGCTGAAAGCGCGAATCATCCGCGGCGGAGGTGAATCGCGCTTTCAGCGCTCGTGAACTTTTTTGACCAAGCCCCTGAGGCGTTGCCCCAGGCTAATATGATCATCGCGCCGTTGGCGCGGCAATCCGAGGACGCTCAGCGGAGAGTATAAAATTCCACCAGGGCCACGCCGCTCGTGTCGTTCTTACCGCGGACAATCGCTGTGTAGGCGCCCGGCGGAAGCACGGCGAATATGGCAGGCTCACGATCGTCGGATGGAGCAAGTCCGTTGTCGGTGAGGGCCTGACGATTTCCCTCTTTCCAATTATCATTCGAATCGAGCAGCGTCCCTTCTTGATTGTGCAACTCCAGCACGGGATCTTGCATGGCATTTTGAACCCCGGCCGATTCCAGCGAGGGCCCAAGCGCTCTCGTCACGATCACATTCACTCCGCCATTCCCGCCACCCACAATCGCGCCGCCAATCAGAACATTGTCGCCAAGATCGACATATCCCCGCGCGCTCACATTGGCGAGACGCGAGTTTGCCTTTTGATCGAGATCGTAGATTTCCATGAGAACAACGCCGGTCGTACCGCCGGCGCCGCGAGCGATGGCGGTGTATGCGCCCGGAGCAAGCGTCGCGACGATGGCAGATTCCCGGTCGTCGCTCGGGGCGAAGTTCGCGGCCGCAATCTGACTTTGCTGAGTGTCTTTCCAATTATCATTCACGGCAATGGTCGCACCAGTGCCGTCGTGCAGCTCAAGAGTTGGATCCGAAAGCGCGTTGGAGACACCGAACGAAGCGAGTGACGGACCAAGCGTGCGAACGATCACTTTTTTTGAATCGACGCCACTAATAATGAAACCGGCAATTAGATTGTTTTCCCCGCTGCCGGTGGACAGGCGGGACGAAATATTTAGAAATTGCGCGAACGGTTTTAGCTCTTGCGCGTTCGTAATTTCGATGGCGCGAAACGTTACCACGACCAATGAACAGACGACCGCGAGCTTGATATGAAAATGCGAGCGCGACATTCGATTCAGCCACGCATACTACCGAAACAAGCCCTGTAGGGGAAGCTGTTAGCTTCCCTTTCCCACATTTTCAAAATCTAAATAATACGGCCAATCATCCCATTTTCCGACTAACCCCTGACGCACGGGATTGTCCTGCATGTAAATCCATTGGCTCGACAAATTCTCATCAGAGCGCAGGAGACGATCAAAACACCCGCGCTGCCATTCCGACTGTTGTGACACAAGCGTCTTTTTCAGTATTCGCTTAAAGCCAGTCGCAAAATCGCCAACCGAAATTTCGCGATCTTCCCTCGCCGAGACAATCCAGTGGACGTGATCCGGCATAATAACTCCCGCCAACACGCGCCATCTTCGCAGTTGCGTGACAGTCGCTTTGATGGCCTCAAAAACTTTTGGATTAGCCAGTACTTGGCGGCGGTCTTTCACGCACAAGGTGACAAAATAAATGACCGATTTTTCCCAAGGCACCTGGATATGAGACAGGCGCGGGGGTTCGCCCATGTAAGAGGGAAGCTAACAGCTTCCCCTACAGTATTGCAATGCTATCGCGAGGTGATGGCGAATTCACATCACTTGATAAGCGTGCGATTTCCAAAATAAATTCCGTCACTTCCCAGCCCTGTAGGGGAAGCTGCTAGCTTCCCTTCTGTTTAAGGCTAAATGACGCCGCTACGCGAAACCGATCGTCCATCGGGCGGACGCACCGGCGCAATCTTGACTACGTTTTCCGGTTCGTAGTCGATCAACTTGAGCCAATCTTCCGTGATATCGCTGGCTGGGAAGATATCGTTCTCGGTGTACTCAGCATTAAAGGCGAGTTGCAAATCGGTTTCGCGAATCCCCTCCTCCTGTTGCGTGGCAATGGCGCGCTTGATCGCGGTTGCTTTCGCCCGCTCCACAATCGAGGCGATAATGGCACCGCTGATCAGATCGCT
>JBEEGY010000230.1:0-8093 GCA_041167145.1 Verrucomicrobiota bacterium | reverse complement strand
TGATTTCGCACAACGACCGCAACACCATCAACACAGCCGCCGGAGGTTTTGATCCGGTTACCGGCGTACCGACAAACCCGGTCAACGTAACGCTCAACAATGATAACGGCAGTGTGGTTATTCCCGCCTTGGCTGTGCCGGACACTGTGGCGAGCTACAGTTCGCGCGGGCCGCGGCTCCCGGACAGCGCTATCAAGCCCGATATTTCATCCCCCGCCGAAGTCACAGGTGTAGCTCAGAGCGCTGCCGAACAGGCGGTCACAGCCTTCAGCGGAATTGGAGTTGAAAACTTTAACGGCACGTCATCTGCCACTCCACATATTGCTGGCATGATGGCCTTGCTCCGCCAACTCCATCCCACCTGGACGGTGCAGGAGTTGAATGCGTTGGCTTGCAACAATGCTAACCACGATCTCTTCACGACAACCGCGCACACCACTCAATTCGGCGTTGGCCGCGTCGGTGCTGGCCGTAATGATGTGGGTGTGGCGGCGCAGGCGTCTGTGGTCGCATACAACGGAACGGATCCGAACCTCGTCGGCGTCTCCTTCGGCGTGGTTGAGACCCCGGTCGACAGTTCCAGCACCCTGACCAAGAACATTACGGTCACGAACAAGGGATCGACCAACGTCACCTACAATACCAGCATCCAAAACGATCCAGCGGTCGCGGGAGCGGCCTTCACGTTAGGCAGCGCTTCCTTCACCGTTAATGCCGGTACCACCATGACCATCCCGGTCACGTTTACCGCGACTGGCAACCTGCTCAAGCACGCGCGCGAAGCCAGTGTGTCTGGTACCCAGACAAACCCGCGCCAGTGGCTGACAGAGGCAGCCGGCTATGCCGTGTTTACACCCACGGACAGTTCGCCGACTCTCCGCGTCGCGCTTTACTCCGCACCGAAACCTGTGTCCTCGATGCACGCGACCATCACCGGTGTCGTGCCAACTGCTCCGAACACCGGGTCGTTCTCGATCAATTTGTCCGGTGCGCCGGTGAACACCGGGGCAAGTCTGGGGAGTGGGTTCGACATCCTCAGTTTGGTGAAAGCGTTTGAATTGCAGTACATCAATCCAGCGGCCGGTTTATCGAGTGCGCCCACCGATCGCAACGTGATTAAATACGTTGGTGTCACGAGCGATTACCCAACGAGAGGACCGACAACTACGAGAATCGTATTCGGTCTCGAAGGCTTTGGCGATGCCCCCGAACAGAACTATGGGAGCTCGGATAAAGAAATCTACATCGACACCGGTGATGGAGCTGGCGGGCCACCTGATGGTAATCCGGACTTTGCGGTCTATCTTAGCAACAACGGGACGGGTCAGGAAAACGTTTTCCTTCCAGTCATCGTAAAGCTGAACGCGGGTACTGCAGCGTCGGCGGGATTCTTCACCAACGGCCTGAACTCCTCGGTGGCGGACACAAACGCTTACAACAATAGTTGTGTCACTATTCCGATTCCTGCTTCGGGGCTGGTCGACACCAATGCTGGTGCAACGCCGCCATACACCTATCCAGCTTTGGGCACGGCTGGGCACACCCAGTTCCTGTATCAGGTTTTCACCTTCGACCGTAACGGCAACGAAGTGGATGAGACCCCTGTTCTCAGCTACGACCTGGCCAATCCTGGATTAGAAGTTGAAAACTCCGGCGCGGTCGCCGGAGTGCAGTCGGTGTTTTCATCTGCGAGCGCCTTCGTGGAGAACTTCATGTATAAGGATCTCCCGACGAACTTTATCCCGGTCAATTACAACGGGACGAACTTCCAAACGAATGGTTCGTTAGGTGTGCTGCTGTTCCACATGCACAATGGCGACGGAAATCGTTCCGACGTCGTCGCCTTCCGCAAACCGACTATCACCGGCTTCAGCCCGACCAGTGGCAAGGTTGGTGCTCAGATCACCATCACCGGCTCGAATTTCGGACCCGGGACGAGCGTGAAATTCTTTAACAACAAGACGGCGACGGTCAACGTGATCACTTCCAACACATTGGTTGCAACCGTGCCCGCTGGCGCGGTGAGCGGTCCGATCCGCGTCTTAAATGCCGCCGGATTCTCCGTCAAGGGAGGTTTTACAGTTCTGCCTTGACAACAAAACAATTAGAAATGTACAAGGTATGATTATGAGATCATTTCGATTGCGCGGGTCAGCATTAACGATTGCGGGGATAGTTGTTTTGGCTTTGGCGCAGTCTGGCAACGCGGCAAAAGAAGGCTTTGAGCCGGGCGATCCGGCCGTGTCTTCAACCGGGGATGCCGGTACGCAGGGGACCTTTCAGGGTGAAGCGCCGCCAGAAGGTTCGAATCAATTCCTGATTACAACGATTCGAAGCACGGATGGCGACGGGGTAAACCCAGTGTCTGGAACCAACGCTGTGATAAATTCAGCGTTGCAGACATTCCTGCACGGTATCGTTCTGCCTGGGACGGAAGGTTCGGGAGTATTGATTCCGTTCACTGTGGCTGCTGGCGATACCTTGTTGACGTTTCAATACGACTTCTTGACTAACGAACAAGGAACACCGCACCACAACGATTTCGCCTTCGACGCAATATTCGACAGTAGCAACGTACTCCAGGGCGGTATCAATCAGTTTATAACCGCCGACGGGGCGCAAGCGTCGCTTGTTCTGTTCGACGGTCAAGACCCGTTCATATTCCACACTGGCTATCAAACTCTCACGCTCTCGATCGCTGGTCTGGCACCCGGAAACTATTCGCTGGGAATCGGCGTGGAGGATAGAACGACCTCCGACATCGCCAGCGGCTTGTTAATCGACAATGTGCAGGTCGTTCCAGAGCCGTCTACTGTCGGTCTTGGGATGGCTGGGGTAGTTTTATTGATCGCGCTTCGTCGCGTGATCAAGAAGACGTCGTAATAAACGACTCACTTGTTTTTTAAGAACGGGCCAGCAGAAATGCTGGCCCGCTCTGTTTCCTCTCCACAACATCGACAAATCGAGCCATCCGGAGGCGCGCCGCATTGACCGACGGAGAGCAAGTCAATCTCGCCGCGGTTTGACGCACGGCCTTGGCACGACCATATTCCGCGCGCATCTGACTGTAGGGCAGGCGCATCGCCTGCCGGCTCAACCACGGCAGTCCGCTTTAAGGCAGATTGTCCTACAATCATGAGAAGTTCACATGGACAAGATCCGTAACATCGCAATCATTGCGCACGTTGACCACGGCAAGACCACGCTGGTCGACCAATTGCTGCGCCAGTCGGGCACCTTTCGAGCCAATCAGAAAATCGAAGAGCGCGTCATGGATTCGATGGATCTGGAGCGGGAAAAGGGAATCACCATCCGGGCGAAGAATGCTGCGTTTCACTGGAACGGTTACCGGATCAACATCGTCGACACTCCCGGGCATGCCGATTTCGGCGGCGAAGTAGAACGCATCATGAAGATGGTCGACGGCGTGTTATTGGTTGTCGATGCGCACGACGGCCCGCAGGCGCAGACGCGATTTGTTCTGCGCAAAGCAATGGAAAATCGAGTAAAGCCGATCGTTGTCATTAATAAGGTCGACCGGGAAAACGCGCGGCCGCACAAGGTCCTCGATATGGTCTTTGATCTTTTCGTCGAACTGAAAGCGACCGACGAGCAGCTCGACTTCCCGATTATCTATGCCAGCGCCAAGAATGGCTTCGCTCTTCGCGAGCTCCATGACAACAGCGAGGACATGACTCCGCTCTTCGAAGCCATCGTTCAACATGTGCCGCCGCCAACGATTTCGAGCGAGCCGTTTTTCCAAATGCTCGTATCGAATTTGCACTACAGCGATTACCTGGGCCGAATTGCTTTGGGTCGCATCGTGAGCGGTCGGGTATCGGTGGGTGACTCGATTGTATGTATTCATCGCGACCAAAGCCGGGAACGCGCAACGGTGACCACGCTGTTCACCTATGAAGGGCTCCAGCAAGTGGAGACGAAACATGCCAGCGCCGGCGAGATCATCGGCCTTTCCGGTTTCGAAGACGTTTACATCGGGGAGACGCTGACAGATCGGGAGGAACGCGCACCCATGCAGTTTGTCGACATCGATCCGCCCACGATTCGAATGCACATTCTGGTGAACGATTCGCCCTTCGCCGGCCGCGAGGGAAAGTTTGTCACCGCTCGACACATCAAGGAGCGTTTGGTGCGCGAGACCCGGGGTAACGTCTCATTGCAAGTAAACGATACCGAAACAGGCGGCGCTTTCGAAATCAACGCGCGCGGCGAAATGCAGATCGCCATTCTGGTCGAGCAAATGCGGCGCGAAGGTTACGAAGTGATGGTCTCGCGTCCGGAAGTGATTTTTCATCGAGGCAAAGACGGAGAAACTCTCGAACCGATCGAAAACCTGTATGTCGATCTTCCGGCGGCCAATCTCGGTGACGTGGTCCAGTCTCTGGCCGCGCGCAAAGGCGAAATCGTCCACATGGATCATCACGCCGCGCGCGTTTCGGTCGAAGCGGTTATACCCACGCGCGGCCTGATCGGGTTCGAAACCGATCTCGTCAATCTGACGCGCGGTGAAGGTTTGATGAGCCATTTGTTTCGCGAGTACGCGCCCTTTAAAGGCGAGATCGAGGGACGCAATCGCGGTGTCATGGTGTCGATGGAATCGGGGACGAGCACGGCCTATGCACTGAACAACATTCAGGCGCGCGGAAAGATTTTCATCGGGCCGCAGGAGGACGTCTATTCCGGCATGATTGTAGGTGAAAATGCCCGGCCCGAGGATTTGCCGGTCAATCCTTGCAAAGCGAAACACCTCACTAACATGCGCTCGCAGGGGGACGGGAAAGGCATTCAGCTTGAAGCGCCGCTGCGCATGAGTCTGGAGCGCGCCATTGAATACATCGACATCGACGAATATGTGGAAGCCACGCCCAAATCGTTGCGTTTGCGCAAGCGGGTCCTGGATGCGACCGCCAGGAAACGTGCTCTCATTGCTGTTTGACAAAAAGGATCGTTTGCGATTGAATATCTCTCGTTAGCTTTTCTCCTCGCCAGCCATTCTCTCGCGAGGCGCAGTATCCCGGATCTACTTTTTCGTTAGCAGTTTTCTGATCAGAAATAATTAACTCCGCATCTTTATGGCGGGACATAGCAAATGGTCGAAGGTGAAGCGCTTTAAAGGCGCAATCGACGTGAAACGCGGTCAGATCTTCAGCAAGTTATCGAAGGAGATCTCCATCGCGGCCAAGACTGGCGGAGGCGATCCCGACGGCAATCCGCGTCTGCGCAGCGCAATTCAGGCAGCGCGTGCCCAAAGCATGCCGAACGACAACGTTGAGCGTGCCATCAAGCGCGGCACGGGCGAGGGCAGCGAAACGCAGCATTTCGACGAGATCGTTTACGAAGGTTACGCACCGGGCGGCGTGGCCGTGATTGTGGAAGCCGCGACCGATAACAAGAACCGCACTGCTGCGGAGATCCGGAGCATTTTCACGAAGAACGACGGCAATCTCGCAACTAGCGGGAGCGTGTCCTACATGTTCCATAAAAAGGGTCAGATCTCGGTCCCGCGCACCTCGATTGCTGAGGATCGCATTCTGGAGCTGGCCTTGGAGGCCGGAGCAGAAGAGTTGACAACCGAGGAGGATGAGTATGTTATTACCACTTCCCACGATCAGCTCTACGCGGTAGCTGATGCGCTCAAAAAAGCGGGCGTAACCACCGATGGGCAAAAGTTTACGTTCATTCCCGATACGACTATCCCGATTGCCGATGAGGCGGTCGCGCGGCAGATCATGCGCCTGTGCGATGCCCTCGAAGATGATGATGACGTGCAAAACGTCTACTCGAATCTAGACATCCCCGACGAATTGCTGGCCCGGTTGCCGGCCTGAAATTTCCGATTTTGTAGTGTGTGCTCGCCCAGTGAGCCACAGCTTTTTTGATTATGAACGAAGAGAACCCAAACCAGTCGCCACCTGCGGAAACAGGGTCGGCTGCTCCCGATCAGCGGCCTCGCCGCCCGCGTCGGCGTTTTCCGCGCCGCCGCTATTACAATCGAGGCGATCGCAACGACAATTCCAATTCATCCCACGACGAGCCGCGAGGCGAGGGTCAGGACTTTGCTACGACGACCGCCGACCCAATGGGCGGCGAAGCGCAAGATCGACAATTGCCCACTGAAGGAGAGGGCGCGGATGTGCAGCGCGAGCCCGAATTCGGCGAAGGTATTATCGAGATTTCCGGGAAGGGTTTCGGTTTTCTGCGCGATGCCAAGCGCAACTTCGTCCAGACGCCTCAGGACATTTTTGTTACGCCGGAAGCGGTCCGTCGTTTTGGTTTGCGCGATGGAATGTGGATTTACGGAGAAACGCGCCGCGGCAATCGCGGCCCGCAATTAATCAAGCTGCTGACAATTAACGGTGAAGATCCCACCAAGTATCAAGGACTGCGTCCGTTTGAGGAACTCACTACGATCAATCCCAACAAGCGAATCAAGCTCGAGACGGTACCGGACCGATACACCACGCGCGTCATGGATTTGATGACGCCGCTCGGCATGGGTCAGCGCGGTCTCATCGTGGCTCCGCCGCGCACTGGGAAAACCACGTTACTGCATCACATTGCCGATGCCGTCGTCAAAAATCATCAGGACATGAAGCTGATTATTCTTTTGGTCGACGAACGACCGGAAGAAGTGACCGATTTTCGCCGTTCACATCCCAAGGCTGAGATTATCGCCAGTTCCAACGACAGCGACATCAAGAGCCACACGCGCATCGCGCAACTGGCCAGCGAGCGTGCCAAACGCCTTGTCGAAGCCGGTCAGCATGTTTTCATTCTGCTCGATTCGATCACGCGCACGGCCCGCGCCTTTAACAACGCCATGGGCGGTGGCGGGCGCACCATGAGTGGTGGCATCGATGCGCGTGCCATGGAAATTCCGCGCAAAATTTTCGCTGCCGCGCGCAATACTGAGGAGGCAGGATCGCTCACCATTGTCGCAACTGCCCTCATCGAAACTGGCAGTCGCATGGACGAGCTTATCTTCCAGGAATTCAAGGGCACGGGAAACATGGAAATGGTTCTGGATCGCAAGATCAGTGATCAACGCATTTACCCCGCGATCGATATTTTTCTCTCCGGCACGCGGCGGGAGGAATTGCTGCTGCAGCCGTGGGAGTTGGAAAAAATCAACCTGATTCGCCGCGGTCTCGCTGGGCATAAACCGGAAGAGGCGATCCAACGTCTGCTCATGTTTGTGAAGAAATTTCCGACGAACACGCAGATGTTAAAAGAGATTCCGGGCTAAATTATACCGGCTGCCGGTGCCAACCGATCGATTCGATCCCGAGTGGGAGCTTCTTCCGCCGGAGGAAAAAGAGAAGCGCGCATCGCTCGATCCGTTTTTCAAATGGATCGCACTCATCATGGACGATTTGCTGCGAGTGCCTGGCACCAAGTTTCGCTTTGGCTTGGATCCGATCATAGGATTGCTGCCGGGAATTGGTGACACGGCCTCGGCCATCGTGTCTGCCCTCGCTCTCATCGCGGCCGCCCGCCGCGGAGTCCCGAAAATCCTGCTCGCGCGCATGTCGCTTAACATTTTGATCAATGAAATCGTGGGGATCATTCCGGGCGTCGGCGATGCATTTTCCTTTTGGTTCAAATCGAACGCGCGCAATTATGAATTGCTCAAGAAACATTCCACGACCCCCGGTCGTTCGCGGAAGAGCGATTGGATTTTCGCAATCGTGGTTCTCTCGCTGCTATTTGTGATTGTGTGCGCCGGGCTTTTTGTCAGTTTTCTTGTTCTGCAGGAAATCGGAAGACTTCTCGCCGGCAAAAGTTAGCGGGCGGCGGCTTTGACGCGGCGTTGGTATAGCGCGTGAATCGCTCCCCGCGCATCCGCGTACTCCTTTGAGAACACAGCGACGCTTTCGTAGCCCAATCGCAGCGCTAACTTTCTTTGCTCGTCGGAATCGGCCGGCAGCACAGACACATTTTTGATTTCCCAGCGTCGCAAAACAGTCTCGCAGCGCCGTAGTAATTCATAACTGCGGAGGGCAATCCCGGCTTCGTCCGCGGAAATCGCGCCGTTGTCTCTCAACAAGTCGAGCGTATTTCGCCAACTCGGG